>CAYZJL010000004.1:0-23306 GCA_964478615.1 uncultured Zetaproteobacteria bacterium | reverse complement strand
GCTCGCCTCAGTACTAACAGTTTTGTCAATTTTCTGCGATACTGCGCCGCCACTGGCGAGTGCAGGTGGTGATTAAAGCTTGAGGAAGGAATCAATATCATGGCAATGAAATATATTACCGACGATGTCCGTATTAGTGGCATGAGTGAAATTGCGGCACCGGAGCAGGTGCATGATGAATACCCGATGAGTGAAGTTGCTGCACGCATTACGCATGATACGCGCATTGCTATTCACGATATATTGCAAGGTGAAGATGATCGTGTGCTGGCCATTGTTGGGCCATGTTCGATTCATAATCCTGATGCCGCATTGGAATATGCCCAGCATATTCGTCGTATGCGTGAGGAGTTGGGTGACGACCTGTTGATCGTGATGCGTGTCTATTTTGAGAAACCACGTACCACGGTTGGTTGGAAGGGCCTGATCAATGATCCGAATCTGGATGACTCTTTTGAAATCAATAAGGGTATTCGTTTGGCGCGCAAATTGTTACTTGATGTCAATGAGCTGGGTGTACCTGCCGGTACAGAGTTCCTTGATCTGATTACGCCGCAATATGTGGCTGATCTGGTCAGTTGGGGTGCGATTGGTGCGCGTACAACTGAATCACAGGGTCATCGTGAGCTATCGAGTGGTCTCTCCTGTCCGGTTGGTTTCAAAAACGGTACCGATGGTGGTTTCCAGATTGCTGTGGATGCCATCCAGGCAGCGCGTCATCCGCATGTGTTTATCTCTTTAACCAAACAGGGTAAATCAGCCATTTTTTCAACTGCGGGTAATGATGATTGCCATATTATTTTGCGTGGTGGTAAAGAGCCGAACTATGATGCGGCCAGCGTTGCTAAAGCCAGTTCCGATTTGGCAGCAGCAGGTCTGGCAACCCACCTGATGGTGGATTGCAGTCATGCCAATAGCCGCAAACAGTTCAAACGTCAGATTGACGTGGGTGAAGATCTTGCCGGCCAAATTGCTGCGGGTAATCGCTCGATTATTGGTGTGATGATTGAGTCTCATCTGCACGAAGGTCGTCAGAATATAGTTGCGGGCGAAAAACCGGTCTGTGGTATCAGCGTGACGGATGCTTGTTTGGGTTGGGATGATACTGAAGCGCTATTGCATACATTGGCAGGTGCAGTTCGCAAGCGCCGCCAAGCGTAACCAAGGCAGGGCCTAAGCCCTGCCTTGGTAAAGAGGCGCCGAACAGATCAACGTGCGCTTAATTCATCGTCTTTCTTTTTAGCTTCGTTAATGCGTAAGGTGCGACCGGCGTAATCGGTGCCATCCAGGTTTTCGATCGCGGCTTTCGCGCCACTGACAGACATTTCAACAAAACCATAACCTTTAAAACGTTTGCTGCGGCGATCTTTGACCAGACGAATGTCGAGTACTTCACCGTAGGGTGAAAAGATATTTTTAACGTCATCTTCACCAGCATTAAAAGGCAGGTTGCCAACATAGATGTTGCTGCTATCTTCACCTTTTGTAGCAGTATGACCTGTTTCATCCTTTGCATGCGGCACCAGAGCAACCAACAGACCACCGAATAGTGTGCCAATGAATAGACCTGTTGCCAATACAGAACCAGCAGGAACATTTTCAAATCCAAACATGTTTCCGAGCAGGTAACCGACCAGTGAAACGGCTACCGATACGGCTATTAATTTCATCAAACAAGAATTACTCATATTATCTCCCCATAGCTGCAGAAACGCGCAGCGAATTAGTGACGAATAATGCCAAAAATGGCGATGAAAAGCACGGCTTATACGCCTTAGGGGCAAAAACATGAATAGGCGTTTACTTATTGTGGATGCAAAAAAATAGTACCTCCATACAATGCGCCTATGAGCCGTAAAGTGATTCCTATCCAAACAGAAATAGTTGGCGAACCGATGGTGGGCAAGCCATCATGGCTGAAAGTGCGCGCGCCGATGTCGAAAGAGTACAAAGACATTGTACAGATGATGCGTGAGTTGAAATTGAATACCGTCTGTGAAGAAGCTTCCTGCCCGAATATCGGTGGTTGTTGGAAGCAGGGGTCAGCCACTTTCATGATTCTAGGGCGTGTATGCACACGTACCTGTGCATTTTGTGATGTGGAAACAGGTCGCCCTGATCCGGTTGATGCGGGTGAACCGATTAATCTTGCCAAAGCCGTGGCCCAGATTGGCCTGAAACATGTGGTGATCACATCGGTGGATCGTGATGATCTTAAAGATGGCGGTGCAGGTCACTATGCAACCGTGATTCGTGAGCTTAAAGCGCGTCAACCCGATGTCACGATTGAAATCCTCACGCCTGATTTTCAACGCAAATCGGATTCCTGTTTGAATACGATTATGGATGCCAAGCCCGATATCTTTAACCATAACCTTGAAACAGTACCGCGTTTATATCGTTCGGTGCGTCCGGGAGCACGTTATTTTACCAGCTTGCGGCTGTTGCAACGTGCCAAAGAGATTGATCCAAATGTTGTGACCAAGTCCGGTATTATGCTGGGTCTTGGTGAAGAGCGCGATGAAGTGTTGCAGGTGCTTGATGATATGCGTGAAGCCAATATTGATATTCTTACCATCGGCCAATACCTGCGCCCGAGTGAAAAGCACCACCCTGTGATGAAATACTGGACGCCGGAAGAGTTCGACGACTTCAAATACATCGCCGAGAAAAAAGGTTTTGGCATGGTGGCATCCGGCCCACTGGTGCGTTCATCGTTCCATGCGGATGAGGTGTTTCAGGCTCTGAAATTAGGCAGGGTGAAGTAGCTTTGCTGCTACTTCAATCAACCTTCTGCTGATGCGGTAGCGATTGAATGTATATCAAGCACCATATCTGCCTGGCCCGTGCTGTTCGCATCTTCGAACTGACACGGCGAAAACGGTTTGCCAAAGCCGCCCTGAGTGAGTTGCTTGATGGCGACCCTGATTCATCAGCCATTGATATGATCATCGAACAATACGGCATAAAACCACCCAATACTCAGTACAGTAAAAAGATGATTACCCTGGCCTATAAACGAGCCCTGCAAGCAGCAAAAGAATCCTAGCCTCATGGATTCCCCTTTCATTCAACATAAGTGATATTTAATTTGCCAAGTAAGGAATGACTATCGGTGGTACGAGTTCGGAGACATCACCGCCCATGCTCGATATTTCACGGATGAATCGGGATGAGACAAAGGTGTAATCTTCTCGTGCCATCACAAATACTGTTTCGATGCGTTCATCCAGGCGACGGTTCATGGTTGCCATCTGAAACTCATATTCAAAATCTGAAGCAGCACGCAGACCACGAAGAATAGCCGTAGCCTTATGTTCGTGTGCCAGATTCACCAACAGGCCTGAAAAACGCACAGCTTCAACATTCTCTTCATCTTTGAATGTCTCACGCACCATCTTCAATCGGGTCTCAACATCAAACATCGGGCCTTTACCCGGATTATCTGCCACACCGATGACAACACGGTCAAACATTTTCAATCCACGTCTGGCCACATCAACGTGCCCGAGTGTGATTGGATCAAAGGTACCTGGATAAATCGCAGTTCGTTTCATGTGTTCTCCATATCATTATCCATAAGCTGACAATGAAGCAGACCAAATACCATTCTCACTCACTATACCGGTAATATTCGCATTTGGTGTAACATCAAATGCAGGGTTATTGGCGCGCACACCGGCAGCTGCAATACGGATATCGTGTGATTCCCCTTTTGCACTCATACCATCCATTCGACAAATCTCATCATCATCGCGTTCTTCAATCGGGATATCTTTGCCTGTTGGGCAGGCCATATCAAAGGTTGAACTTGGTGCCGCGACATACATCGGCACACCATGTTCCTTGGCTGCCAGCGACAAAGCATAGGTGCCAATTTTATTTGCTACATCACCATTGGCTGCAATGCGATCTGCTCCTACAACAATCGCATCCACTTTACCCTGTGCCATCATCCAGGCAGCAGCACCATCAGCCTGAATCCGGCAATCAATACCTTCCTGATTTAATTCCCAGGCAGTCAAACGCGCACCTTGCAAGCGTGGCCTGGTTTCATCTACCCACACGAAGGGTTTCTCACCGGCCTTGGCCAATTGGTAAATGCCCGATGTTGCTGTACCCCAATCGACAGCTGCCAACCAGCCTGCATTACAATGGGTAAGAATACGCCGCTCACCAACAGCCAACAGTTCAGCCATAGTTTCACCCATATGCTGATTCGCAGTCACTTCTTCATCGGCATATCCCTGGGCACGCTCAATCATCTGCTCTACCGTTGGATTAGATTCTGCGCAGGCTTGCATGGCATCACAGGCATGAAACAAATTGATTGCAGTAGGGCGCGTTGCTCGAAAGCGCGGCAACCAATGTGAAAAGAATGCATTTTCATGTTCCTGCCAAGCCAATGCCAGACCATAGGCTGCTGTTGCTCCAATTGATGGTGCTCCACGCACCTGCATCAATTCAATGGCTATCGCCACATCTTCCGGCATTCTACTGCTGACCTGCTTAAACTGATGCGGTAATAGACGCTGTTCGATCCACTGCACAGTTCTTGTTCCCGCATGCCAGGTCACTGCCCGACACGGCTTACCATTTACCTGCATAAGAAACCCCTAAACTTCTTAACCAATTGATTTAAAAGTATTTATTGATCTGATCGAAGCTTTCTAAGGACTCCATCCAGTTCAGCTGCCTGGGTATACCCTATACGCATTTCACCAGCTCCATCCTTCTTACATACAAGCTGTACAGGCAACCCAAGTTTACGCGTCAACTCTTCCTGTAAAGCCATCACATCAGCATCCACTACTTTTTCTTTTGCTACCGTCGGTGCTTTGGCGGCTTTTCTGGCTTCTTGCTCCATCTGGCGGGCACTCCAACGATTCTCAATGCACAGGCGAGCGAGACGCTCAGCGGTATCATTCTGTAGCCCTACCAATGGACGAGCCTGCCCCATACTTAACTGACGCATTTCTATCATCGTTTGAATGTTTTCAGAGAGCTGTAACAAACGAATAAGATTGCTAACCTGCACGCGGGACACACCAACTTTTTCTGCCACCTGCTGCTGCGTGCAAGCAAATTCATTGATCAAACGCTGGTATGCTGCAGCCGATTCAATGGCTGTTAAATCATCACGTTGTTCATTCTCAACAATCGCTAGTTCCAATGCCTGCAAATCACTCACATGTCTGATCACAGCAGGAATCTCTGTAAGACCAGCCGCCTGAGCTGCTCGCCATCGACGCTCGCCAGCAATCAGTTCATATGCATCACCATGAGGGCGCAACAACACCGGCATCAACACACCATCACGTCTGATTGAATCCGTTAATGCCCCCAACTCATTTGAAGGAAAATTTGTTCTTGGTTGATAGCTATTGGGTTTAATTTTCGAAATCAGGATTTGTGATGACTGACGCATCACTTCAGGTGTTGGCGTATCACCCAATAGTGCATTCAGCCCACGGCCCAGCCCACGATTTTTAACAACTGCCATAACTCACTCCTCCCCTCATACAATACGCGATCAGGTTACAACTTTTCTACGATGAATAAATTCGCGTGCTACAGACAGGTATGCCTGTGCTCCTTTTGAGCGCACATCATGATACATCACCGGCACACCATAACTTGGCGCCTCTGACAGGCGTACATTTCTCGGAATCACTTCAGCATATACTTGTGAACCAAAATATTCTCTGACATCTTGCTCCACCAACATCGACAATTTGTTGCGCCGATCCACCATCGTCAACAACACGCCTTCAATGCTTAATGGTTTATTCAGTGCCTGGCGCACACGACGTATAGAATCCAACAATTGTGTCAGACCCTCCATCGCATAAAACTCTGTCTGCAGTGTTACCAGAACCTCATCTGAACCAGTCAAAGCATTCACCGTTAACAGGCTCAGTGCAGGAGGGCAGTCAATAAACACATAATCAAATGGTTCACCTTGATACGATGAAAATGCCTCGTTTAAGCGCGACTCTCGAGCCATCTCATTTACCAGTTCAATCTCAGCACCGGCCAGGTCCATACTTGCTGGCAACAACCACAAGCGTTCACACTCAGTTTTTATAATACTGTCACTTAATTGCGAATCACCCATCAATACATCATATGTACCTGATGTCACGTTGTTTTGATCCGTACCCAGACCTGAGGTTGAGTTACCTTGTGGGTCTAAATCAATTAAAAGTACGCGGTGATTCAATGCCGCAAGCGAGGCTGCCAGGTTGATACTGGTCGTGGTTTTACCGACACCACCCTTCTGGTTCGCCACTGCTGTTACCGGGCCTAATCCTTGATGTTTCACGTGAAACCTCCCTCTCATATCAACAATACCGATAACAGCGGATCAATTGATTATCATCACTCCAATCATCAACACGAACCGAGTGTTCTCCTGTCATTTCCCACCCACCAACGTTAACCGGCGGGTGAGCTCTGGGTACAGGAAGTACTGCTATTGCTCCATCATTTACATGTCGCGTGAACATCTTAAGCAACATCCCTTCATCAGCCACGGCTCTTGCTACACAAACATCAATATTCAATGATGGCAGAGAATTAATATCTGCATCATATACTTCTGAATTCAATTTCAGTTTCCTCACTACATGCCTCAAAAACTCAGCACGTTTTTTTCTACGCTCAACCAGCACACCGGTAAGCCCAGGCTTAGCAACCAGTAGCGGTATGCCGGGCACCCCCATACCACTACCAACATCAAGCACACGTCCCTGATCAGGCATCAACTCCATCATCGCCAGAGAAGGGCGAATAAATCGGGCATAGAAAAGGTCTGCATCTTTAATTGATGTTAAATTCAGTGCCAAACGAAACTTGAGGACCTCTTGAACATAGGCATCACACAGATCAGTCATGCCTAGCTCTCCTTAAATACAACATTAAACTACTTATTGCAGCCGGGGTGATACCACTCATGCGTGATGCCTGACCTAAGGTTCTGGGTTCACCTGCAGTTAAGCGCTGAACACATTCAATACTAAGGCCTTTTATCGCGGCATAATCCATATCTTCAGGAATAGACAATCCTTCCAACATACGGAACCGATCAACCTCGACCTGCTGCTTATCGAGGTATCCATCATAATGCACAAGTGATAATAGCGTCTTCAGATCGCGTCTATCAAGATACTCATAACCATCAAGCAACTTCAACACCTGAGCAGGCTGAACATCTGAACGATGTGAATATGCAACAATATTCATCGACTGAGATGGCGCAGGCAAATTCAGAGCTGCCAGCTTTTCTTTCCAGGCTGCGCCTGTTCCAATAGTTGTGGTGCGTGCTAATTCCAATCCAGCCTCTAATTTCTCTTTGCGTATTTCATGCTTCCGGGTGCGCTCTTCATCGTACAAACCGAGCTTAATCGCAGCATCACCCAAGCGTAAGGATGCATTATCTTCCCTCAATTGAAGCCTGAACTCAGCACGAGAGGTAAACATACGGTATGGCTCTGTGATGCCTTTGGTCACCAAATCATCTGCCATCACGCCAAGATATGCCTCTGAGCGATTAGGCACCCATGACTCTAAATCATTGGCACGGGCAGCAGCATTAATACCTGCCAATAGACCCTGGGCAGCCGCTTCTTCATAGCCTGTTGTTCCATTGATCTGCCCGGCATGAAACAGACCCGGCACTTTCTTCGTCTCAAATGTTGGCTTCAATTCGGTCGGTTCTACGTAATCATATTCAATAGCATAGCCCGGACGAATAATGATTGCCTTTTCCAAACCCTCTATAGTACGAATAAACTTCCACTGCACATCTATTGGTAATGAGGTTGAAATACCATTTGGATACACTTCATTGTGATCCCTGCCCTCAGGTTCCAGGAAAATCTGATGACTATTTTTATCTGCAAACCGCACCACTTTATCTTCAATGCTTGGACAGTAACGTGGCCCCGAACTTTCAATTTTACCGGAATACATGGGTGATCGCTGTAAATTTGCGCGAATAATATCATGCCCTGCTTCACTGGTTCTGGTGATTGCACAAGCTACCTGATGTTGTATCACCCCCTGATGCAGAGACGAAAATGGTAGCACATCTAATTCACCTGGCTGTGCTTGAAGATCATCCCAGCGAATACTTTTCTTATCCAGGCGTGGAGGTGTTCCTGTTTTCAACCTGCCAAGCCTGAGTTCACGCTGATAAAGCTCATCAGTCAAACCATGCACGGCTGAATCACCCGCACGACCTGCGGGAAAGGTCTTGCTACCCACATGTATCAAACCACTAAGAAATGTCCCTGTCGTGAGAATTACCGCCCTTGCCATGTGGTGAACAGCAAATTCATCAACTACTCCACACACCTTGTCCCCTTCAAACAGCAATTCGGAAACAGTGCCCTGATGCAAATGGATATTAGCATGTTGATCGAGCAACTGACGCATGATCGTGTGATATATCGTACGATCACATTGTGCTCTTGTAGCTTGAACTGCAGGGCCTTTTCTGCGATTCAATGTCCGGTACTGTAGAGCCGATCGATCCGCAGCAATCCCCATCAAACCTGCAAGCGCATCAACTTCATGAACCAGATGGCCTTTACCAATCCCACCAATGGCAGGATTGCACGACATTTTTGCAATCGTATCCAGGTTCTGACTGATCAAACGCACCTTCGCACCGCGTCCTGCAGCACTCCATGCAGCTTCGCAGCCGGCATGGCCGGCACCTACAACAATCACATCAACGTCATCAGGATGTTTCACGTGAAACCACTCTCCATCAAAACCACACAGCTAAGATTGCAAAACAATCATGGCGAAATATATACTACCCAGTGTAGATTTTTTATTTATTGCCGACAACGATAAGGGCTGACTGAAAGGCTGGCAAATAAAAAGGGCAGCCAATGGCTGCCCTTTGATGAAAAGCTGACGAATCAGCGGTCTGTTATGAAGATTTTCGCTTAGCTTCCAAAAGCCCATGAACGATTGGAGTGAGAATTAGCTCCATTGCTAACGAGAATTTAGATGAAGGAACAACCAGTGTGTTGCGACGGGACATGAAAGAATCATGCAACATCGCCATCAACCATGGGAAATCAATACCCCATTTTTCAGGTTTGCGCATTCTGATCACCATCAAACTCTCATCTGGAGTTGGCACATCACGTGCGATGAATGGGTTAGAGGTATCTACCAAAGGAACACGCTGGAAGTTAATATCAGTGTTGGTGAACTGTGGTGTAATGAAATGTATATAGTCATGCATACGGGAAAGAATGTTATCCACAACAGCTTCCTGAGAATAACCACGCATGGCTGTGTCGCGATGAATCTTCTGAATCCATTCCAGATTCACAACAGGCACCACACCCAGCATTAGATCTACATAAGGGCGTACTTCTTCTACACCACCATGAAGTCCTTCATAGAACAACAAGTCAGATCCTTCACCTACTTCACGCCAGTCTGTGAATTTTCCGGCATCAACCCCGTATAGTTTTGCTTCTTCATCATCATGCACATAAGTACGCGCAAATCCACGACCAGTACGCTGATAAGAGTCAAACAACTCAGCGATCTTATCGAACAAGTTCGATTCATCAGAGAAGTGACTAAGTCGCTTACCCGCCGCTTCGAATTCTTTGGCTTTAGCGCGGAATGTCATGCGATCAAATTTATGAAAGCAGTCACCTTCAATAATTGCAGGGGTAACCTGCTCACGCCTAAAGATATGCTCTAAAGCAAGTTTCGCTGTACTTGTGCCTGCTCCGGAAGAACCGGTAACAGAAATAACTGGATATTTAGTTGACATAATCTCTCCAAAATAAATTCTTTAAAAACAGGTAGTTAGAATGAATTATCTTAGACTTTTCCCCATTCCCTAGTGACAATTAACAAAAAGGGTGGCCATTATGCCTTAAAACATCACTAACATTCAAGGAAAATGGGTTTGTGATGCATTTAAAGACCTCTCTATTGCGCTGCATTTGCACCAAGAGTGTACTATTTTCCGATACAGAACTCTGAAAAGACGCGGTCTAAAATATATTCAACATCACCAATGCCAAGAATGCTGCCCAACAAGCTCCAGGCCCGCCGCCACTCCATGGCTGTTAAATCCATCTGCTCTTCATGCTGAAGTTTATCCAGACCTGCTTGCAGATGCGCTACGACCTGTTGTAAAATAACTCTGTGGCGTTCGCGTGTCACCAATAGACCATCATCGGCTAGATGGGTGTCACCTAATTGCAATGCAAGCGCATCAGTTAATGTTTCGAGATTAGCACCCTGTTTAATACTTACATGCATAAAACGGTCTGGAAATTCTCCATGTGCTAAATCAATTTTATTCATGAGATAAATATCCACATCATCAGATATATCCCATGTATCAGGCCTAGAAGCATCAGCAACAAGGATAATGGCATCTGCCTGCTGCGCAGTTAGCTCTGCCCGACGCACACCTTCCTGCTCAATAAGATCATCACTATCCCTTAAACCAGCCGTATCAGCGAGCCGAACAGGAATGCCATGCACCTCAAAATCAATCTCAAGCACATCGCGGGTTGTGCCGGGAATATCACTCACAATAGCCCTGTCACGCCCTGACAAGGCATTAAGCAAACTGGACTTACCAACGTTAGGAGCCCCTATAATCGCCACTACAGCGCCATCAAACAGGCGTTCACCTAATGTTGCCGTTGAAAGCAGAGCCTGAATGGGTTCAAGCACATCCTGTTGCATCTGTTTGGCAATATTTTCAAAAAACAGATCAGGGATCTCTTCTTCCGGAAAGTCCAGACTGGCTTCCAGATGTGCAACTTCTCCCGTTAGTTTTTGCATCAGCATTTCAATATGTTGCCCAAAAGCTCCCTGCAACTGCCGCTGAGCCTGTTTTCCTGCCCTTACTGTAGCAGCATCAATACAGGCAGCCACAGCCTCAGCTTGCGACAGATTAATTTTTCCATTTTCAACTGCGCGGCGGGTAAATTCTCCGGGCTCAGCAGGAAAACATCCCACAGCATACAAACGTTCCAACAAAGCACGTAATAACACTGGGCTACCATGCCCCTGGATTTCAACAACATCTTCACCCGTATACGAATGCGGGTTGGGAAAATAGACAACTAAACCGTGGTCCAACACATCACCATGTTGATCCAGCCAATAGGTGAATGTTGCAAGCCTAGGTTTGAGTTGCTCTTTTAATGTACTAATTTGTTGAACAATAGGCAGCGCATCCGGGCCCGAAATACGCACCATTCCAACACCACCACGCCCGGCAGGCGTAGCAATGGCAGCTATCGTTGTCTGCCGACCTTGACGTTGATTACTCACAGTCGATTAATCGACATTCATCCTCTTCATTACCATGCGCTGCTGAACAATGGCCAAACAGTTATTCACTACCCAGTACAGAACCAGGCCTGCAGGGAAAAACAGGAACATAACCGTGAACATCGGTGGCAAGAACTGCATCACTTTAGCCTGAATTGGATCTGGCGGCTGAGGATTCAGTTTCTGCTGAATGTACATTGAAATACCCATCAATACAGGCAATACGAAGAATGGATCCTGTACCGACATGTCAGTAATCCAGCCAATAAACGGAGCTTGACGCATTTCAATCGACATCAAAAGCACTTTATACAGGGCAAAGAAAACCGGAATCTGGATAATAATAGGTAAACAACCACCAAGAGGGTTCACCTTATGCTTTTTATACAGCTCCATCACTTCCTTACTCACGCGCTGACGGTCATCACCATACAGATCCTTAATACGGGCCATTTCTGGCGATAATTTACGCATCGCAGCCATGGACTCATACGATTTTTGCGTTGGCCAAAAGAACAGGAGTTTAATGCAAACCACCAAAATAATGATGCAAAATCCAAAGTTGGGGATGTAATCATAGATCCAACCCAGGAAATTATGCATCGGTTTAGAAATCGGTGAGAACCAGCCAAAATCAACAGAGCGCTCTAACTCAGAGCCTGCCGCTTCAAGAATCGGCGTTGCTTTTGGCCCGACATAGAGCTTGGAAGTAAAAACAGCATCCTTGCCTTCCACGATACCATCATCGATCAAACCAGCCTGATAAGAGCGGCCATCACCTTTAAAATAATAAGGATAGTTTTGCTCAGGGTTAGAGATCAGAGCAGCAATGAAATAACGGTTCATGATCGCAGTCCAGCCCCCCATTGAAGCCATGCGCTGAGAGCCTACTTCATCCAGATCATCATAATCCGGCTCAATCAACTTACCATTGAACAGTGCAGTTGGCCCCATATGCTCATAAAACGTGTTGAGGTTTTTATCAGGAAAACGTTCAACAACCTGGCGATATACCTTCATACCAGCGCCATCAATAATGCGATCTTCAATTTGAATGATATAAGAACCAGATACCAAACTAACCTGACGTTGCCACATATGACCATCATCTAATCTAGCTTGCAGGCGAACATATTTTTCGGTCTGTTGAGCAACTGTAAATGGCTGTGCCAATTTTCTATTCAGGACACCAGCATTCACATAAACAGAGTGTCCACCATCAGCAGCTATGTTCAAAGCAGCAACATTACCTGCACCAGGCTCCAATGATTCAAGATAATCGTTTAGCAGAGCTTGTGTTAACCAACCCTTATCATTTACTGTCAAACGCATCAGATCATTACTGATTTCAAATGTTTGGCCAGATGCAATATCCTCAACAATATCAGAAGCAGACTTTGCATTAGAAACGGGTACAGCATCACTGCTCAATGGTGCAAGCGTAAGTTCATCGGGATTGGTTACAGCACTTGGCTCTACAGCATTCGTCTCAATGGATTGAGACTGTTCTGTTACAGCAGCCTTTTCCTCATCAGGAAAGATCACTCCCCATCCCAAGAGCACAATCATTGATAATGCCATTGCCAGAATTAAATTCCGTTGTTCCATGCTTTCTCTCCCTAAAACTCTTCTTAGCCTTGATCCTTGGATTTCATCACATTCCCATTATAATTAGATCGTGGAACTGGATCATAACCACCTTTTGAAAAAGGATGACAACGCAATAAGCGCTTCATGCCAAGCCAAACACCTCGTCCCGCTCCATGTTGCTGAACCGCTTCCACCATATAGTGCGAGCACGTTGGTGTATGCGCACAATGTGGCGGTATCGCTGGAGAAATAAACAACTGATAAAAACGAACCAGCAATAGAATAGATCGCTGGATAAGTTGGCGAAGCATCTTCACAAACATGCTCATGAACGCTCTATTTTAGCCAGTGCCATCTGAAAATCATGGGCTGGGTGCAATACTTTTTCGGCGCTCTGCATCGGGATAGCCAATAGATCGACACTCATCTGGTGATAGTCGCCGGTACGAAATGTATCGCGCAATTGCCTTTTCAAACGATTACGCTGTACCGCATTGCCATATTTTCGTGATACAGCTAAACCTAAGCGTGAAAAACCAAGTTTATTATCCAGGTAAACCAAACGAATAGCACCATAACTGATCCGCCTGCCTTTTCGCATGCAAGAAAAATCAGCTTTAGATAATAATCTAAACGACTTGGTAAATCGTTGATTCATTTAATGAATCAAGCGAAATCAGGTTGAAAGACGTACGCGACCTTTAGCTCTGCGACGGTTAATGAGTGCGCGGCCTGAACGCGTTGCCATACGTGCACGGAAGCCATGACGGCGGGCGCGGCGAATGCGGCTGGGTTTATATGTAAAGCTCATGGTCTTACTCCTGTTTCCCTACGTTAAAAAGGGTCGCGCATAATAAATGCCACAATCACAGTGTCAAGAACACAAATGAACAAGGCACAAATATTTATTAATGTGGATGATCACAATGATGCATGTATTATTCAGCCGATGTCCCATATTTCTAACGATTCCTTCTGGCAACACATTTCAGATCAACTGCAAAGTGAAATTCCTGCGGCGCGATTTGATGCGTGGATTCACTCCCTCTCAGCGCATTGCATTGATAACAGACTGACCATAAAAGTACCCAGCCGTTTTTTTATTGATGGTTTAAAATCCAATTACGGGCAACGCATTACTGAAATTGCATGTGAGTTAGCCGGCTCTCCTGTTATCATCGCCTATGAAGTGGATGCTTCACTGGCCAGTCATTCAGTACAAAATAGTAAAAAAGAGGCCCCAACATCTCCTGCATCTCTGGTTGATGGTTTTATTGATCCACGTTTTACCTTTGCCAACTTCGTAGTGGGTTCCGGTAATGAATTTTGCCATGCAGCCAGCCACGCTGTAGCTGATAATCCTGGTGAAATTTATAATCCACTCTACCTCTATGGTGGGGTTGGCCTTGGTAAGACCCATCTCATTAATGCAGTCGCCAACTGTTTAATCGATCGCGGCATCACCAAAATTGCCTATCGCACAGGTGAGCGTTTTACCAACGAACTTATCCAGGCCATTCGTAACGGTACATCTGAGCAGTTTAGAAACCAGTATCGTCAAGTTGATGTACTTATTATTGATGATATTCAGTTCATCGCGGGTAAAGAGAAGACTCAGGAAGAGTTTTTCCATACCTTCAATGCTCTTTATGAAGTGAAAAAACAGATTATTTTAACCTCTGACCGCAGCCCGCGTGAACTCACCAATCTGATGGAGCGTCTACGCTCGCGTTTTAATTGGGGACTGGTCGCAGATATTCAGGCACCTGATCTTGAAACCCGCTTAGCCATTCTTTCCAGTAAAGCAGAACTGGCAGGTGTCACACTAGATAAAGATGTTGGCCATCTACTTGCAGCCCGCATTACCAACAACGTGCGTGAATTAGAAGGTGCATTAACCCGATTAACTGCGCACTCCACCTTAACAGGCCGTGTGATTGATCTTCCATTTGCCCGTCATGTTTTGCGTGATCTACTGCATGAAGAAGTACGCTCTGTTAATGTTGAGGATATTCAAAAGAAGATTGCTTCCTATTTCAATATCAACATCAGAGAAATGTCTTCAAGTAAACGCAGTAAGAACATCGCCTACCCGCGTCAGGTTGCTATGTATGCCACTAAAGAGCTCACCACCATGTCCTTACCTGAAATTGGCAGGAACTTTGGCGGAAGAGATCACACCACAGTACTGCATGCTGTACGTAAAATAAAAAAAATGCGTGATGAATCCGATGATTTCAATGAAGAGATGAACAGGATCATCAACCTGCTCAAACAATAAACCACAGGAATGTCGGGATAGAGTGCACTAGCCTCTTATTAGGGGCTTTCTCAGCTGCACGCTGATCACCTTAACAGATGATAATCATTCAAGTGAAACTTTCGGCGTGAAAAGATAAAACCGGTCACAGGTTCCGGGCAGAGGCTGGTCACCTCTTCGGTCATGTTTTTTTTGTAGAAGGCGGGACAGGTGCTGTTTTGCCAGACCGTTTTTTGCATCTTTGCTCGTATTTGTGTGACGTATGCATCCTGAAGCTGCTGTTTAGGGTGAATGGCTTTGATACTTTTAAACTCTTTCAGAGCAGAAATAGCCTGAACGATATAATCGGTCGTTGTCTCCATATAAGAGATTTGTGAGCTATGGCCTGAGCCGGTATTGGGGCCGTTCACTTTAAAATAATTGGGGTAACCCGAAACGGTGATGCCTTTATAAGAGACGATCTCTTTTTCCCACTCGCTGTTCAGGTTGCGACCGTCCATGCCATTCACTTGAAAGGTCAGCGCCTTTTTCATGTCCGAATAAGCATAATATCCAGTGGCGTAGACAATGATGTCCAGATCGACCTCTTTACCATCTTTTGTTCTGATGCCTGTTGGAGTGATGCAATCAATGCCACTGATATCTACATCAACATTGTCTCGGGCCAGAGCAGGAAGGTAGGTGTTGGTCGGAATCACACGCCGACTACCCAACTCATAATCGGGCATCATATGTTCTCGCAAGGCATCATCTTTAATATATTTGTCCAGATGCTGTTGCTGCCTCTTTTTGTAATAGGCTTTCATGTACGGCGCGATTCTTGAGATCAGCGGATAACGGCGGAAGGCGATAAAGCGAATGTCGTAAAAAATAAATACGAAAAAGCGGATGAGGTGGCGTATGCCCGGCAGCGTTCGAATGAAAGCTTCTAGAGCAGTGTAGTCACGATCTGCACGCGGAAGAATCCACTGCGCCTTGCCCATGAACAGGTTTAATTTCTCAACCTTGTCGGCGATAGCAGGAACGATCTGGGCTCCTGAACAGCCAGAACCGATCACCCCAACACGTTTGCCTTCATAAGAGACCGAGTGATCCCAATGACCTGCGTGAAATTGCGCCCCTTGAAATGTGTCCGCGCCTTGAATATCGGGCGTATGCGGGTTGGCCAGTACACCACTGGTATCAATCACAAAGCGGGCTGAATAGCTCTCGCCTGATTCGGTCTCCACATGCCACAGGTTTTCGTGTTTATCATAGGTGAGGCTGGTGACGCTCTGCTTGGTTTTGGCGTACTTTCTGATATGAAACTTGTCGATGATATGATTGGTATATGCGAGCAGTTCGCTCTGCGGGGAGAAGGTTCTTTTGAACGGATAAGGAATAAAGGAGATGCAGTACAAGCTGGTTGGAATATCTACCTCAGCCCCAGGGTAGGAGTTGATTTGCCAGGTGCCGCCTAACTCAGGACTTCTTTCCAGCATGACAAAATCATGATTGTTCTTTTTCTGCAAACGTACAGCCGCAAGCAAGCCTGAAAAACCTGTGCCGATAATCACGGTCTCAAAATATTGAGCATCCTGTTGTTCCTTGCTGCTCCGTGCATTTTCTGGTGTTGGCAATGGCTCTAACGCTTTAGTCATGAAATGCTTGTGGTGTTTTTTGTGTGTGACTTAACCGCATTTGGAGTCGCCGCACTCCAGGCAACAGTTACAGTTGTCTAAACGTACAACTGCCATGGCACCGCATTTGTCGCACTGGTTGCCTTTGGCAATGCCATCAGCCCCTAGTTTTTCTTCAGCTTCCTTGCGTTTGGCTTGTAGCTCTTCGTTGTTGAGCTGACCTTCCATCATGCCGATAGAGACTAGGTGTTGCTGGATTACTTCGCCAATTTCGGCGACGATGGATGGCATGTATTTGCCACCGCGTTTGTAATAACCACCGCGTGGATCGAATACCGCTTTAAGTTCTTCAACCAGGAAGGTGATGTCGCCACCCTTGCGAAAGATTGCTGATGTGATGCGGGTCAGTGCCACAATCCACATGAAATGCTCCATGTTTTTGGAGTTGATGAAGATTTCAAACGGGCGCTGGTGCGATGATCCATCCGGCTCGGTAACGATGACATCATTGATGGTGATATACATAGCATGATCGGAATGCGGTGTCTTAATTTTATAGGTACTGCCTTCAAGAATGTCGTCGCGTTCCAGTAGCGGAGCAATGTGGTGAACCGTTGCCTCTTCTTTGGCTACGTCATCATCCAATTTTTTGACTTCGTAAGCGGTAATTTTGCGATCAATTTTGATATCCATTGTTATCTCCATACATGGCGTACACCTTGCGCTGTGGTGGCGGTGCTATTTGTTGTCGTTTTCGTGATTGACTGGCTGGCTGAGAATATCAGTTAGCCGGGTATCTGTTCTCTTTTTGATCACTGCCCTGTTCTCATGGGAAAATATACCGCCCTGTTGATCCGCAGGAGTGATCCGGAAGCTGTTTTCACATTGCTGTTCTTCGGATGTAGCCTTTTTTGTTTTCATTACACCTCCCTGTGTCTGTCGGGGCCTAAAATTTACCGTAATAACCTTCTTTCAAAGCATCAAACAGGTTGGCGGCACTGTGCATTTCACCATCATATTCAATTTCATCGTTGCCTTTGGCTTCAACAATGGAGCCATCTTCGAGGGTGAATTTATAGGTGGTGTTGGCCAGATCTTCTTCTTTCACCAGCACACCCTGGAAGGCTTCCGGGTTGAATCGGAATGTGGTGCAACCTTTCAGGCCTTGTTTGTAGGCATAAAGGTAGATGTCTTTGAAATCCTCGTAGGGATAATCAGTCGGTACATTGGCCGTTTTGGAAATAGATGAATCGACCCAGCGCTGTGCCGAAGCCTGGATATCAACATGCTGTTTGGGCGTAACTTCATCCGCACTGATGAAATATTCAGGTAATTTACTGGCTTCGTCCGTTGCGTATGGCATGGCATCGGCATTGATTAAGGCGCGATAAGCCAGCAGTTCAAAAGAGAATACATCGACTTTCTCTTTTGATTTTTTGCCTTCGCGAATGATATTGCGGGCATAATGATGGGCGAAACTAGGCTCAATGCCGTTGGATGCGTTATTGGCCAGGCTCAGTGAGATGGTGCCGGTTGGGGCAATCGATGAGTGATGTGTAAAACGGCAGCCATTTTCGATCAATGCTTCGATCATGGCACGATCTTCATCACTGCCGGTGGTAAGGAACTTCTGCATATAGTTTGAGTATTTTCCCCATAACACTTTGCCAAGCAATTGATCACCAATCTTGATGCCATCGGCTGCCATGGCAGGGCATTTGCTCATCATTTCAGCGGTGATTTCAAAGCTCTGATGCATGACCGGGGCAGGGCCTTTTTCTTCTGCAAGTTCCAGGCCTGCCTGGAAACCTGTACGAGCCATTTCATAGGCGATCTGTTCGGTGAAGGCGAGTGATTTTTCTGATCCGTATGGCGTGCGCAACATGGTCAGGGTAGAGCCCAGGCCCAGGAAACCCATGCCGTGGCGGCGTTTGGAAAGAATTTCATCGCGCTGTTTATCTAGTGGAAGGCCATTAATATCGACAACATTATCCAGCATGCGGGTAAATACAGAGGTGACTTCTCGGTAGCATTCCCAATCGAAATGCGCTTTGTCTGTGAACGGTTCACGTACAAACTTGGTCAAGTTGATACTGCCCAGCAGGCAGGCACCATATGGTGGCAGTGGCTGCTCACCACATGGATTGGTGGCACGCACATCTTCGCAGAACCAGTTGTTGTTCAGTTCATTTACTTCATCAATAAGGATGAAACCAGGTTCTGCATAATCATACGTGGAGGCCATGATGACATCCCACAGTCGATTGGCTTTCATCGTTTTATATACTTTGCAAGCTACGAAACCACGATCATCTGTTACAGAGCCTTTCGGTGCGTTGGCGACGTGTTTGAAGACGATGCGTGTTTCAGAATCATCAAGTTCAGCCTGGCTGGCAGGAAATACGAGATCCCAATCACCATCATTGGTTACCGCCTCCATAAAGTCGCGTGTAATCAGGCAGGATAGGTTGAACTGACGCAGGCGACCATCTTCACGTTTGGCGCGAATGAAATCCATGATGTCCGGGTGAGAAATATCAAAGGTGCCCATTTGAGCGCCACGACGCCCACCTGCAGATGAGACGGTGAAACACATTTTATCGTAAATATCCATGAACGAGAGCGGCCCAGATGTGTAAGCGCCAGCGCCGCTCACATAAGCACCTTTTGGACGCAGGGTAGAAAATTCATAACCGATGCCACAACCGGCTTTGAGGGTGAGGCCGGCTTCATGAACCATGGAGAGAATGCCGTCCATGGAGTCAGGTACCGTACCTGAAACAGTGCAGTTGATGGTGGAGGTTGCAGGCTTGTGCTCCCTGGCGCCAGCGTTGGACATGATGCGGCCTGCAGGGATGGCACCGTTAGCCAGCGCCCAGGTGAAGCGGTTATGCCAGAACTCGCGGTTCTCTTCTTTTTCGACATTGGCCAAGGCGATGGCAACACGCTCATACGTGGCTTGAATATCAGCATCAACGGCATTGCTATCTTTGTCTTTCAAACGATATTTTTTATCCCAAATATCCAGTGAAGCTGGTTGAAAAGTAATCTCAGTGGTTTGGTTTTCTTCTATCTTTTCAATAGATGCAATATTCAAAGCCTGCGAATTAGCGCTCATACATTCCCCTTGGATAAACTGTTTGTCTGTGATGCTTTAGAAATCGTGGTGGTGAGTGTAGGCACTATATGTGGGGTGTCAAGAAAATAGAAAGCACAAACTGTAGTATTTTTACGTACACAGTTTATGCACTGTTTATCCACAGAGTCTGCACCGAGTTGTGTTTGTGTCTGTGGATAAGTAGACATTGTTTGGAGTGCAAGGCTCTGCCTGATACGATGCGCATCCATGAATAACCCTAACCATATAAACAGTGCGGATACCAATGCTGATCATGTGAACGATCATTCAGGTGATGCGACCCACTTTGGCTATGAGATAGTCAGTGGTAGAGAGAAGGTGAACCGCGTGATGGGAGTCTTCTCATCTGTGGCCAGTCAATACGATGTCATGAATGATCTGATGAGTGTCGGCATGCACCGTTTATGGAAGCGCCGTATGATTACTGCCGCAGCTATTGGAGCTGGAAGCCGGGTGCTGGATGTGGCTGCTGGATCCGGTGACATCGCCATTGGCCTGGCCAATAAAATGGGGCCATCCGGGCGTGTTGTCTTGACCGATCTGAATGGCCCGATGCTGGCAGAAGGCGCGCGGCGTGTGATTGATGTTGGTTTGCTGCCCGGGCGTGCGGATTGCATTCAGTCGGATGGTACCAGGCTGGCTTTTGCAGATAACAGTTTTGATTGCGTGACCATTGCCTTTGGCATTCGCAACTTCCTTGATGTTGATGCGGGTTTGGCTGAGTTCTACCGTATTCTAAAGCCTGGTGGTCAGTTCATGTGTCTGGAGTTTTCGCGCCCGACCCTGCCTGGGCTTGATGTCGTATATGATGCTTATTCGTTTAATATGATTCCATTGATTGGTGAGAAAGTGACTGGCGACCGCGACTCTTATCAGTATCTGGTAGAGTCTATCCGCCGTTTCCCCGATCAGCAGCGTTTTAGTAAAATGATTGCTCATGCAGGTTTTAGTCTCATCAAACATGATAATATGTCCGGCGGTATTGTTGCCCTGCATAGAGGTTATAAGATATGAGTGTGATGTTTCTACCGTTACGCCTGATTCCTGTACCAGTGCAGTGCGTGGTGATGACAACAGTGCTGGGGCTGGTTTTTTCACGTGATGAATCGTTACAACCATATCTGCGTGATATGGAAGGTAAGGTGTTCCGAATTCATGTGCGCGATACCGATGCGATTATGTTTCTTGGTTTTTCGCGCGGCAAAGCGTGGGTGCATTCAACCTATGATGGTGATGTCGATGTACGGCTAAATGCCACAACGGCTGGTTTTGCACGTATGTGTTTTGGCCATGAAGATCCGGATGACCTGGTCTTTCAACAGGTGCTGAAACTGTCCGGCGATTCTGATGCGATGCTGCGTTTTAAGAAGCTGTTTGCTGCTGCAGACCTGGACTGGGAGCGTGAATTACGCGCGTCATTCGGTGATTTTTTTGGTTCACGCGTGGCGCGTGCAGCGCATGCGCTGGTGGCAGTAGAACAAAAAATGGCGGATGGTTCGCGTCAGGCCGTGAGCAATAGTTTGCGTGATATGAATATGCCGGATGCGGAGCGTTTACAGGCCTGGCAAGCAGGTGTTGAGCATCTTTCCCATCAGATTTCGCGTAGTAAAGGGCGTATGACCCGGCTCGAACATAAATCAGAGCATCTGTTGGATGGTGCTGCTGTTGGGCAAGAGTGACCCTGAAGTCATGGATATGAATTTCGCATGAGGTTGCCATCTAACATCCGGCGTAATCTGCGCTTGATGCGTATTGGTCATATATTGGCCACGCATGGTATGGCTGCACTGGCTGTGCGTATGCGTCTGTTTTACCCCTATGTCTGGCTGGTTCAGCTGTTTCGCGGTGACGCGTTGCCGAAAGATCTGGGGGCGCAGATTCGGCTGGTACTGGAGCAATTGGGGCCAACGTTTATCAAGTTTGGTCAGATGTTGTCGACCCGTGTCGATCTGCTGCCGATGGATGTGGCGCTGGAGCTGAAAAAACTACAGGACGATGTGCCACCGGAGCCGTTTGAGTCAGTTCAGCGGGTTATTGAATCAAGCTTCAAAAAGCCGCTGACCGGTGATGATGGCGTGTTTGCGACCTTTGATGAGAAACCGATTGCAGCGGCATCGATTGCTCAGGTGCATTTTGCCGAGTTGCATGATGGTCGCCGTGTGGCTGTGAAGATTCGACGCAATCATATTAGCAAGACCATTGCATCGGATCTGGCCATTCTAAAATTGTTGGCTGGTTTGTTTGATCGTTATTTCCCTGAATACCACCGCTTAAAAGCACCGCAGGTGATTGATGAGTTTTCAATTACGATTCGCGGTGAACTGAATCTGCGTGCGGAAGCGGCGCATTGTACGCGTTTCGCTGAAAACCTTATTGATGTTGAAGGTGTGCGCGTGCCTGAGGTGATGTGGGATTATACGCAG
Source organism: uncultured Zetaproteobacteria bacterium (assembly GCA_964478615.1). Taxonomy (GTDB): domain Bacteria; phylum Pseudomonadota; class Zetaproteobacteria; order Mariprofundales; family Mariprofundaceae; genus Mariprofundus. Next base: position 938 of record CAYZJL010000004.1, on the reverse strand, counting down.
ACTGAAGTGTTGACGACTGAGCGTATTTCAGGGCTGCCAATTGATGAGAGGCAGGCGTTGACTGCCGCAGGACATGATTGTCTGAAACTGTGTGAAAAAACCGCAGCGCTATTCTTTCACACGGTGTTTGTTGATGGTTATTTTCATGCTGACATGCATCCGGGTAATATCTTTGTCGATGCAGATGGTGAGATTGTACTTGTTGATTTTGGCATTGTCGGTCGCCTTGATATTAAGTCGCGGCGCTATATCGCTGAGATGTTGATCGCGTTTCTCAAAGAGGATTATAAGCGCGCCGCTGAAGTGCATGTTGAAGCTGGTTATGTGCCACTGGATACGAACATCTCTGCATTTGAGGATGCCTTGCGTGAAATTGCGGTGCCTATTTTTAATCGTCCGTTGGCAGATATTTCGATAGCTGAGTTGTTGCTGTCGATGTTTGCGGTGACGGAACGTTTTAAGATGGAGACACGACCGGAATTGTTGCTATTGCAGAAAACCATGGTGGTGATGGAAGGTGTGGCAAGAGAGTTGGCCGATGATGTGAATATCTGGATGTTGGCAAGGCCATTGATCTCAGAGTGGGCGACACGCCATGTCGGGCCGATTGGTAAAACCGAGGCGCTGGTGGAAGAGGTGCGTGATCAGTTGCGTAACTGGATGCGTCTGCCGGAGAAGATCGATGCAGTACTGTCGCGTATCGAAGAGGGCAGTGTGAGCTTTACAGCAGAGCCGTCGCGCTTGCCTGTTGTAGTTGGTTCTCTGTTGCTGACTGGTGGGGCTGGCTGGCTGGCATGGTCAAGCGCGCATGATGCCGCTGCTTTAACGATGCTTGCAGCATCTTCATTACTGGTGTTGGGGTTGCTGTTGACGCTTTCCAGATAGTGTCGACGTTGTGAATCCATAATCATTAGCTATACTAGCCAGCAAATATATTG
>CAYZJL010000003.1:0-32742 GCA_964478615.1 uncultured Zetaproteobacteria bacterium | reverse complement strand
GCACAATAAGGCCATGCACACTGCGAGCTACCGTTTCACCTTCTTCCGGCGGTGCCAGCTTAGCTTGTTTCCAGCCGGCCATTTGAAGCCTGGTTTCTTTCATTAGTTGTTTGCGGCCATCGGCGAACAGCCATGGCACCAGATTGCGCCAATTGGCGCCGGGCAAGGAAGTCATCGCCAGCATGATGCGAATCAATAAGAGACCGGCAATAACCAGCCCTAATATTTCATGCACTTCAAAACCCAGTGTTTCTTCTACTGGCATGCCGGGAATAGCCTGATGATGTCCTTCATGCGCAAAAGCTGGAGTAATAAATGACACACTGGCGACGGGTACAGGGCTATCTTCAACCTCGGGTACATCCATTAATTCACCAATAGCGAGTTGGGTTAACATGCAAAGTGCTAATAGGCTATGTAAAATACGAATGGGTTTGGCGTAATTTTCAACTGTCATTATGATGCTCCGGTTATCTTATTCATACGCAGACGCAGGGCATTGAGTTTAATAAAACCGCCCGCATCTTTCTGGTCATATGCGCCTTCGTCATCTTCAAAAGTACACAAGCGTTCATCAAACAGGGATTGATCCGAACGACGGCCAACCACATCGACATTGCCTTTATACAACTTGAGACGCACATCCCCATTGACGGTGACCTGCGAGGCATCAATGGCCTGTTGCAGCATGATGCGCTCCGGTGCAAACCAGTAGCCGTTATAGACCATTTTAGCATAGCGCGGCATTAGCTCATCCTTAAGATGGGCCGCTTCACGATCCAGCGTGATCGATTCAATCGCACGATGGGCTTTGAGCATGATGGTGCCGCCCGGTGTTTCGTAACAGCCACGTGATTTCATGCCGACAAACCTGTTCTCGACAATATCAATGCGGCCAATGCCATGCTTGCCACCGATGCGATTGAGTTCGGTCAATACCTGTGCCGGTGTCATGCTCACGCCGTTGATGGCAACGATGTCGCCAGTCTGGTATGTCAGTTCGAGATACTCAGCTTCATCGGGAGCGTTTTCAGGTGAAACACTCCAGCGCCACATCAATTCGGATGGCTCACACCACGGGTCTTCCAGGTCATAGCCTTCGTAGGAAATATGCAGCAGGTTGGCATCCATCGAATAGGGCGATTTGGAGCCTTCACGTTTGCGTTCCACCGGAATGCCATGCTTTTCGGCGAAATCCAGCATATCTTTGCGCGAGACTAGGTTCCATTCACGCCATGGTGCAATCACTTTCACATCGGGTTTCAGGGCATAAAAACCCAATTCGAAGCGTACCTGATCATTGCCCTTGCCCGTTGCGCCATGCGACACGGCATCAGCCCCTTCGGCATTGGCAATCTCAATCATACGTTTGGAGATCAGCGGGCGTGCAATCGAGGTACCTAGCAGGTATTCGCCCTCGTAAATCGCATTGGAGCGGAACATCGGAAACACATAATCACGCACAAACTCTTCGCGCATATCTTCAATATAGATTGACTTCACACCACCGGCTACCGCTTTAGCGCGTGCCTCTTCCACTTCGTCACCCTGCCCGAGATCGGCGGTAAAGGTAACTACCTCACAATCATAAGTGTCCTGCAACCATTTCAGGATAATCGAGGTGTCCAGACCACCGGAATAGGCCAGTACGGCTTTTTTTACATCGGAATGCGCCATGTTAAATCCTTGTATCAGCAAATTTCATTCCCTTAAAAAATCATGGGAGAGAATGCAAATGCTACACGTGCATCCAACACCTTTCCAAGCTCATTTATCCTAAAGCAGTGCTTTCAAAGCTCAACAGCTTCTGTTTCCATAGTGACCCTGATGCAAAACCACCCAAACCACCCGCTGCAACCACACGATGACAGGGTATGATGATCGGCAATGGATTTGCTCCCAAAGCCTGCCCCATAGCGCGCGGTGATGTATGCAACAGTGTTGCCATTTCACCATATGTGCGCACTTCACCTGCTGAGATCTTCACAAGTTCCTCTCGCATACGCTGCTGAAAGGCTGTGGCAGCTGCTGCCAATGGCGGCATAGATAGCACGATTCCATTGAAATAGTGCTCCAGCCACTCAGATACAGGGTCAACATGCGAAAAACACAACTGATCATGCTTACTGGAAGATTCATTCTGCATCATAATACGATGACACATCTTCCCATCCCAGTCATAACGTATCTGCCCCAAGGGGCTGGTATAGAGATAAATCATGCAGTAATGATAACACGCGATTAGCTTACGCTCATATCAGGAACACAGGATAATCATTGGACTGGACACTTTTTTTCTCAGCACTGATCTCTTCAACGCTCTTTCCCGGCGGTTCAGAAGCACTATTGCTTTACCGCTTCAATGAAGGCGAGGCTGTTATCACTCTGGTATTGATCGCAACCGCCGGCAATGTATTGGGTAGCTGCATCACTTACGCCATGGGGCGTCTTGGCAATGAAGCCGCGCATAAAAAATGGTTACATATTTCAGCAGAGCAGACCGCACGTGCAGAGGCCTGGTTCAATCGTTATGGCAAAGCGTCGTTACTGCTGGCCTGGTTACCTATCGCTGGTGATCCACTCTGCCTTATTGCTGGTCTATTGCGGTGTCATCTGATCACATTTTTGATCTTGGTCACAATAGGGAAATTCACCCGTTATGCACTGTTAGCTTTACCTTTCATCTAAACAACAGAACTCAATCAATCACATTTTGTACTGACGCTGAAGACTACGCTTAATATCCTTCTCTTTCAGATCATGACGTTTATCGTGAGATTTTTTACCCCGCGCCAGACCAATCTCCAATTTCACAAAATTGCGCGCATTAAAATATAACTTCAATGGCACGAGCGTTAGGCCCTTTTCGTTTAACTTGCCCATCAGTCGCTGAATCTCTTTAGCGTTTAACAACAGTTCGCGTGAACGCGTCGGATCAGCCGGATTATTCATCGCAGCAGGTTTGTAAGGATTGATATGACAGCCAATCAATATCAGATGCTCGCGCCTGATAATGCAGTGTGCCTCGTTCAGGCTCGCTTGCCCGTTTCGAATCGACTTCACCTCTGGACCAAGCAGAATCATGCCAGCCTCATAGGTTTCCAAAATATGATATTCATGCCGCGCGCGACGATTAACGATAGCCATATGCGAATGCTAACCCAAACTGATCACCAGGCTAGCCCGGACTAATATCTGCCCCAGCGCTCTTTACGACGAAATTTTAAATGCGGCAGAATAAGACCTAACAACATACCCAGTAGAATCGCGCCGCCACCCAGCATAAACCAGCGCTGCTGCGCGCCACTGCGAATGTCATGTGTCTCCTGACGCAAATCTTCCAGAGTCATTTCGGCTACATTGGCCTTGGCTTGCAGCGCCTTGTTTTCATCGGCAATGATGACTGCATTGGCAGCAGCTTTGCGGATGCGATCCAGCTCTTTCTGGAGCGTTCTATTTTCCATGCCTAATTTCTTATGCGCTTGCTCAACTGTTTTTTTATCCTGTTTCAAACTGTTCAGCTGACTCAACTCCTTTTCTGCCCAGGCCAGGCGATCTCTGGCAGCAGGTGACTTCATAAGGTAGCGACTTAATATCCAACCCTCTTTACCCGAGGCGGTGCGTACACGTGTATATCCAGCATCAGACTGCTCCAGCACTTCCACAGCAACACCACTAGGCAACATTTTCACAATAGTAAACGTGGTTCCCTGCCCCGCCCGCATAGGCAACTTGGCTTGATCGACAATATATCGTGTTTCAGCCTGCACCGATGAGATACCTGCAAACAGGGTAAAAATAATCAATAAGGCTTTCATACAATCTCCATAAACATCAATAAGCTCAGCATCATAACATGAACTCTTGAACACTTAATATGTTTTATCAACACGCTGAGACAAAAGCCGACATTCATTGAATAATTTACTTGATAGCAAAAAAAATGTGACTACTATCCGCAGGTCAGGGGTCTAATAAGGGGAGTTCTTCCATGTACAAGTTAAGGTTTTTTCTACTATCTTTACTATTCGCAGTGTCATCCTGCAGCACTGTTGATGCAATTTTTGGCCCTGAAGAGCCCGAAGTAGCTGTCCCTGCCAGCAAAGAACGGGTTGCTTCTGAAAACAACCAATTAGATACAGAAATATCCGCCCTGCGTAGCTCCCTGCGCCAACTAAAAACAGATATTGCACGCAAAAAAGCTGCGAAATCCCGTCAAATTGAAACCGTGAGAGCACAGCAACCGCAACAACGGCCTGCTGCTCAAAAGTTGCAAAAAGCAATCCCTACAGATCGGCTATGGGTTACCGTTTCATTCCGCTCGGGATATATGGAGCTTACATCAGATTCGAGCAAGGCATTGAAACGATTGGCTGCTAAATTTTTATCTAAAAAACGCCAGCAAACGATTCAAGTACGTGGTTATACTGATGACGAACCTATCGGTGGCTATGCCCGCAGCAGGCATACTCCACGCCATCCGTATAAAACCAATCTAGCGCTAAGCCAGGCGCGTGCGGATAATGTAGCAGGCGCCCTGACTAATGCAGGATTATCAGTAAGCATTGTGAAAGCACAGGGCTTCGGCGCTACGGATTTTGCTGCCGATAACAAAACAGATGCTGGACGTCAGAAAAACCGTCGTGCAGAAATTCATCTGGTTAGTCGTTAAAAGCACTATTTATAAAGCAACCCTGTGCGCAAACAGGACTGCTTTTTCCAGCTGGAAAACCTTATCAGATGACTGATAGCGCAAAAACCACCGCAAACAACTGCATAGGGGAAAATAATGTCAGATAATAACCTCATAAGTGAAAAAAACGGATTGAGTTTCCCTTTGGTTATTGCCATCACAGCCCTCATCCTTTCTCTGACCTCTGGTGTCGTTAATTATAGACAAAACAATCTATCTAATCTTGAAAGCAGCTTGAGAGATACACGTGATCAGTTGCAGCTGGCCAAAAATGATATTACTGATATTCGCATGAACACCGTTCAGCAACTTGTTGATGCAGAGCTCGCTCTAAAAAATCAGGCCGAATTAAAATATACCAACAAAAGACTGACTGAAAAGCTACAAGAATCGAAAATTCGTATGGGTGAACTGGAAAGACAAATCAAGCGCATGGATCACAGGATCAGTAAGCAGTCATACGCACTGAAAGCAGCAAAAAGAAAAGCTGCTGCTTCCCATGCGCAAAAGAAAAAAACAACTACGTCTAATCCTGTAGCAGTCAACAACGGAATTACAAACACCTCTGCCAACGTCGATATTTATATTAAAAACATGAGTTCGACATTACAAAATAGCATCATCGACAGAGTCAGAAGCAAAGGTTTTAGTCCAACTTTTCCAAAATTATTGGACTCGATGGATCTCAGTAAACAAACAACCGTATTTTATTATAACGAAACATATAAACAGGTTGCTCGCAATCTGGCCAATATATTTATGGCCAGCAGTAATGGTGAAGTCATTTTAAGAAAAGGCGTAAGCCCTTACGCTGCAAACAAAATCATCGTTCACCTGATTGGGCAATAAGCCCTCAGTCTATAGCGATCATGCAGGCAGGTGTTTTGATACCACCTGAACAAGTGCATGGATATGCGCACTATCATCATTAAGCGCTGGTATATAACGATACTGCTGCCCACCCGCTTCGAGAAAACAGTCCCGGTTTTCCATAGCCACCTCTTCGATAGTTTCCAGACAATCAGCTGAAAACCCCGGACAAATAATATCAACCGACTTCACCCCCTGCTCGCCCCATTGTTTCAACGTTGCATCAGTATATGGCTGCATCCACGGTTCGCGTCCAAAGCGAGATTGAAACGAGACAAAAGTCTTCTCATCATCCAATCCAAGCTGCTCACGCAACAGGCGTGCTGTTTTTCGGCAATGGCAAGGATAGGGGTCGCCATTTTTAAAATAACGTTCAGGAATACCGTGATAGCTCATCAGCAAGCGCTCTGGCTCACCATGCTTCGCCCAGTATTGTCGAACACTCTGGCTCAAGGCTTCAATATAGGCTGGATGATCATGATAAGAGTCGATCATATGCAGCTCTGGAACGCGTCGCCATGACTTTAAAACATCGGCCACAGCATCAAATGTAGATGCTGTGGTGGTAGCTGAGTATTGTGGATATAATGGTAAAACAATGATTTTCTGACAATTCTTTGCCCGCAACGCTTGCATGCCTACTTTGATGGACGGGTTGCCATAACGCATCGCAAGCTCGACATGCACACGGTCTCCAAACGTATCACGCAAACTATGGTCCAGCTTATCTCGCTGTTTTTTACTAATCGCCAACAGTGGCGAACCTTCATCTGTCCACACTTTACGATAAGCAGCTGCCGACTTGGCAGGACGCATATTCAGAATCACACCGTTAAGCACCAGCCACCACAGCAGACGTGGCTGCTCTACCACACGCGGATCCCAGAGAAATTCTTTCAGATAGGCGCGCAGTGCTTTTGTCGTAGGTGCATCCGGCGTACCTAGATTGGTTAGTAGAACACCTGTAGAGGCAGGCTGCTCATGATTAAAATCCTGTTGTGCATTAAAACGCATGGTTACCTCTCAGGCTTTAAAATGGTGTCGGATACAGTAGCAGACAAGTGCGGGTAATCAGTCGAATAGTGCAAACCCCGCGACTCATGGCGCTGCTGCGCACTGCGTATAATTAACGCTGCCATCAAAGCAATATTACGCAGCTCCAGCAAATCCTGACTTAACGGATGTTTCCAATAGTAGGAGGCAATCTCATCCTGAATCATACGCAACCGAAGCTCTGCACGGCGCAAGCGTTCATCAGAGCGAACTATACCAACATAGTGCGACATCGTTGAGCGAATTTCATCCCAGTTCTGTTTGATCTGGATACGCTCCGTTTCTGGCACAATACCTGACATATCCCAATCGGAAATATGACAGACGGGACGATCAGTTTGCTTGAGAACATCCGCAGCACAACAATCAGCCATGACCAGACATTCCAACAATGAATTACTGGCCAAACGATTAGCGCCGTGTAAGCCAGTACAAGCCGTTTCTCCAATCGCATACAATCCTTTGAGACTGGTTCTTCCAGCCGCATCAGCCTGAATACCTCCACAAATATAATGTGCCGCCGGCACCACCGGAATGCGTTCCTGCGTCAAATCCAGACCCAACGCAAACAGGCGACTGTGAATATTTCGGAAATGATCCAGAATTAGTGTCGAGCCAATCGGACGGGCATCAATATACATACAGTCGGCACCCTGCTTTTTCATTTCATGATCTATGGCACGGGCAACGATATCCCGTGAAGCCAGCTCACCGCGTTCATCGTAATCAAAGAGAAAGCGGCGCCCTCCAGCATCCACTACATGTGCCCCCTCACCACGCAATGCTTCTGAAAGCAACATATTGGAGCCCTCGCGATGATACAGACAGGTGGGATGAAACTGGATAAACTCAAGGTTCATCACCGTACAACCCGCACGCCACGCCATCGCAATGCCATCACCGGTAGCAGCATGCGGGTTGGAGGTATAAAGATAGACCTTACCAGCACCACCACTGGCCAGAATAATCTGTTTAGCAGAAATCGTCAGCACCTCACCATGCGGGTTCAGCACATAAGCACCCACACAGCGTTTTGGATCAGCTCCAGTAGAAGCAACAGTCACCAGATCAATGGCGATATGCTCTTCAAGGCGTATAACATTGGCATGTGGGGCAACCTGCGCCAGCAGCGCTTCGCTAATAGCACGCCCTGTTGCATCTTGGACATGCGCAACACGCCTACTGCTATGCCCTCCCTCTTTGGTCAGGTGCAATGCACCATCCCGTTCATCAAAGTCGGTACCAATCTCAATCAACTCTTCAATGATCTCACGGCCATGGTGGACAGTGGAGCGTACCACATCCTCATGGCACAAGCCTACACCTGCTGCCAGTGTATCTTGTACATGCGAGGCTAAAGAATCACTGTCTGACATGACTCCGGCGATACCACCTTGCGCATTCCAGGTACTGGAATCTTTGAACCTGCCCTTATTCACCAACAGCACCTGACCATGTGAAGCAAGGCGGTTGGCTGCCAGCAAGCCTGCGGCACCACTACCAATAATCAGATAGTCAGTCTGAAGTAGTCTAGATTGCGCTCTGTCGGATGTTGGTTGACCCGTAGGCATCGATTTATCCTGCGGGAACAATTTTTCCCCTTTTAATACTAAAAATATCCAGCTGTTTTTGCCCAATACCTGAGGCATCAAAAAGTACGTGCCCCGTCATAGCGGGAAAACCATCCGGATCGCGTAATTCACGATAAAGTGCTTGCTTCTCCAAGCCCAGACGGCTTGTCATCATCGTTGCAATACGCATGGTATCATAAGCAAGACTCATCAATTGCGATGTTTTTTCATCGCCCCATACATTACGATAGGCCAGCTTAAACTGCCGAATAGCAGGGTCTTTATGATTCATTTTTTGTGCCAGATTAGAACTGGCAAAGCGTGCACGTGATAAATATCGTCCACGGTCATCCAGCAAGTGCCCGTCTTGCCAGCGGCTACTGCCATACAATGGAATACCTGAAATACCTGCATAGGCCAACTGGCCTGCCAGCAACGCAACCTGCTTACCACTCAAGGCGAGATAGATCGCATCAAAATTTACCGGGGCTCGAAACTCCATATCCATCTCGGGCAGGAATACATTTAAATCTTCATCCAGCTCAGCCAGTAGCTCATCATCATCAGTTTCAAAGCGCAACTGATTCAAAATATCACGATAATCCAGCGTACCGCGCTCCATTTGCAACGTTTTAATAACCTCACCGCCAAGTGATTCAAATGAGGCAACGAACATATCCGCTTCTTTCTGATTTTCTCCATCAGCTGCAATCACAACCATGCGTTTAACATCATGTTTCGAGGCATAGTTGGCCATCACATTGATCTGGGATAATGGTGAAAGCGTATGCACAAACAGCGCCGATGATTTATGTGCCAGATGGGTTCTGCCAGTCAAACTAATCACAGGAATACCGTATTTGAGATATGGCGCGATTGCTTCTGTCGTTTCGGCCAACAGGGGTCCAACAATCATATTGACCGATTCACTGGCCAGTTGGCGGTAGGCTTGCACTGCCGTAGCGCCTTCGGAGGCAGTATCCTCTACCCGCAGCGTAATATATTTGTCAAATTCAAGTGCCGCCAGAGCCATACGAATGCCGCGCAGTGCCTGTTCTCCAAAGCGGGCATATTTACCACTCAAAGGTAACATTACACCAATGGTGGCTGCACTGATCTCGCCAGCCGCCCATGATTGAAGCTGCCTGCTCTCGGCACTGCCTGGCATCAGTCTTGATAAGGAGCTGGCAATTTTATTTACCGCCACCATATCTCCGCTCATCAAATGTGCTCGTCCTGCATAGAGTGAAAAGGCTGGCAAAATTTCAGGCGACAGCGAACCGTTGGTCATCAGCATTTCAATAGTATTCAGTGAGGCGCGACGCGCAGCCATTCTCAACCAGCTATCACGACCAGATACATCAATCTGAGCGGCCGCCAACAACCAGCTTATCGCCTCGCCCTCCTCTGCATACTGGACAATGGCAGGCCCAATATCGAAAATCTCGTCAACCAGTTCACGGGTCAACCGGGGGTGCGCAAGCGCCATGCGCAAGCTAGCCAGTGCACGCCCTGCATCTTCTCTCTGTATCCACCAGCGTGCCTGCCAAACATAGGCATAGGGTACGAGGGCATGATCAGGATAGGCATTCATTGTGGCCTGCATGATGGTCGCGGCATTGCGCAAGTTGCCAGCCAGCATCAATTGCGCCCTGCGGAAGGCTGCTTCCTGATGTACTACTGCCGAGGGATCCAGCATCAAGCGTTCGAGCTCCAGAAAAATCTGTTCGATATCACCGCCATCACGAGCCTGCTGCATCAACAGTTTGATTTCAGCCACGCTATCCGGCGATATCGCCATACGAGAGGCTGGTTTAGCGTCCTCAACAGCCTGCTTGCCCAATGTATCTGTCGGCGTTTTAGGTTGGCAGGCGCTGAGCAGTAATAGCATCATCATGGCAGCCAGCATCATGACAGGCATTGCAGCAGGAGGGGTAGAAAGATAACGTGTCCACAACATGGATTCGCAGCCTAAACATCAATCGACATGCGGCCAACTGTTCGTCGTCGCCACACCTATCGGAAACCTCTCCGATATGACCTACCGTGCCGTCGAAACATTGAAAACCGTTGACCTCATCGCCGCCGAAGACACGCGCAATAGTCGCAAGCTTTTGCAGCACTACGGTATCAGCACAAGCATGATTGCAGTGCATGAACATAATGAATCACACATGATTGACGCTCTACTGCCACGACTACAGAACGGTGAAAACATCGCACTCATCTCTGATGCTGGAACACCACTGATTTCTGACCCCGGTTATCGACTGGTGCGCGGCTTACGTGCCAAAGGCATTCGTATTGTCCCTATCCCTGGAGCCAGCAGCGTTCTCACATCGTTGTGTGCAGCGGGCCTACCAACCGATCATTTTCGTTTCATTGGATTTTTACCGCGCAGTGGAAAAAACCGCCAACAGGCCTTAAACCGCATCAACGGCTCCGATGAAACAGTTGTGTTATTAGAATCACCCCGCCGCTTGTTGGCCACCCTGCGTGATATTCAGGCGTGTATGGATGCATCCCGCGAGCTCGTTGTAGCGCGTGAATTAACCAAACTGTTTGAAGAATTTGTGACTGGCAGTGCAGCAGAACTGCTCACACATTTTGAACACCATGCACCACGCGGAGAAATCGTCCTGCTGGTTGGCCCTGCAACAGAGGCGGCTGTAGAGCTCACCGATCAACATATTCTCGATTGTTTAGCCACCCCCGCCATGCAGGCATTACCACCTTCCGCGCGCGCTAAAGCGGTGGCAAATATGCTCGGCATTGCCAAATCTCGTGCCTATGCGCTGATTACAGGCAATGCATAAACGATTGATGAACACTCACCTTTTATGAGTACTAAACAGGGACAAGCAGGTGAAGACCGTGCCGTTCGTTATTTGCAGCATCGGGGTTATCGAATCCTGGGACGCAATGTGCGTCTCGGGCGCGGTGAGTTGGATATTATTGCCCTGCGCGATGAGCTACTGGTTTTTGTCGAAGTGAAAGCGCATCAATCATACGAATCCGCTCTGCTGGCGGTAGATCAGGACAAGTGCGCCAGACTGCAATCGGCTGCAGAATCATGGTTAAGCCACAATCCGAAGTACGCCCATTTACAATGCCGCTTTGATTTAATCATCCTCACCCCTAGAATAGGCTTACCTATGTGGGTTTATCCCCGCATTGAGCACATGGAGGATATTATCAGGTGAGTTTTGAAGGGGTTGTATCCAGGTCAATCGCATCCAAACCAGACGATGCTACAGAAACAGTTGCCCAGACATTGATTCAACAGGCCTTTGCCGATGGCATCACCTTGCGCCAACAATGCATGGCTGAACTTAGCGCGCCACTGTTGAATGCCGCCGCTGTAATGATCGAATGTCTCACACATGGTGGTAAAATCCTGGCCTGTGGTAATGGTGGGTCGGCTGCAGATGCACAGCATTTTGCCGCTGAACTGGTTAACCGCTTTGAGATGAACAGACCAGGGTTGGCTGCTGTTGCTTTAACCCACGATGCATCGGTCATCACCAGTATCGCCAATGATTTTTCTTTTGCACAGGTGTTTTCTCGCCAGGTAGAAGCGCTTGGTCGTCCGGGCGATGTGCTACTGGCCATCTCTACCAGCGGTAATTCAGCCAATGTAGTCGCTGCAGCTACTGCCGCCCATGCAACAGGCATGCAAACCATTGCTCTAACCGGAGGCAATGATGATGGTGGCGCACTTGGACAGAGTGAGCATGTACAAAACCATGTGTATATAGATCACCCTTCCACACCACGTATTCAGGAAATGCATATCACCTGTTTGCATATTTTATGCACACTGATTGATAAAAAGATGTTTGGAGGTACGCCATGACAATTAAACCACTTTCATTGAAAAAACTTAAAACGGTACCGCTGTCCCAGCGCAAAGTTGATAGTGATAGCAAAGATTTCGGAGCGCCTTACAAAGCAGGTAGCAGCCTTGAAGATTTCCTCTGTAGCCTGCCCAACCTGGGCTGCGCTGGTGACCTGTTTCATTTGCGCGATGCGATGGTCTCAGCCTACCGCAACAAACACGCCATTATTCTTGCCTGTGGTGGACATGTGCTCGATTCAGGCCTTGGCCCTATGATCTGCCGCTTGATCGAACAAAAGATCATTACAGGTCTGGCACTTACAGGTGCAGCTCTGGAACAGGATGTTGAAATCGCCATATCCGGACGCACAGTTACAGCTCGCGAACGTGAACTCAATGATGGGAGTTATTGCATTACTGAAGAGACCGGCTATTTAATTAACGATGCCATCAATTTTGGTGCAATGGAGAATTGGGGTATTGGCAACAGCGTGGGCAAGCGCCTGAATGATGCTGAACTCGAACATCTTGATCATTCTGTGCTTGCCACAGCCTTCCGTTATGGCGTACCTGCCTCCGTACACCCCGCCATTGGCGCAGATGCTTTTTGTTTTCATCCTGCGGCGCGCGGTGAGTCATTGGGCTCAACAAGCATCAAAGATTTCAGATTACTGGCCGGCATGATGGCTGCATCCAGCCACGGTGTAGTCATCAATATTGCCTCCAGCGTGGTCATGCCACGTGTGTTGTTACAGGCGGTGGATGCCGCCCGCAATGTTGGTGAAAGCATTGAATCGCTTACCACTGCAGTCATTGATCCTGCTGCCAACGCTTCTGCTATTGCCGATGTCGTGAATCGATTATCCTCACCCAATGGGGAGGGCTTCTGGCTCTCTGGCCCTGATGAAATCCTTGTCCCTCTACTTTTCGCCTCAGTGATCGAAACACTGGGTGATGAAGTAATCTGACAAAAGCTATTTCATATCACCAAAAACCAGCTCATCACTCAGGAGATTACATGCCGTTGTTACGACTATTCATTTTATTTTATTTCGCACTCGCATTATCCGGTTGCGTAGCCAGTGCGATCGTTGGTGGAGCTGCTGCTGTTGGCAACACCGCACAGGATGAACGTAGCCTTGGCAGACAATTTGACGATACCGTTACTGCAGCAAAAATTGATGCCAGCCTTATGGCTGAACGTGATATGCCCTCGCGCTGGGTAAGCGTGGAGGTCATCAATGGCCATGCAGTACTGCTAGGTAGCTTGCCCAGCAAAGCGTATATTGACCGCGCTGTATATATTGCCAAACAAGTCAAAGGCGTTCGCGATGTACAGAACAGACTGGAAGTCGGCAAACCAAAGTTACGTGAAATCATGTCCGACAGCTGGATCACCACCCGCGTTAAACGACAGCTATGGAACGACAAACTGGTTTCCGGTTATAAAATTCATGTCGAAACCGTACATGGCAAGGTCTATCTACAAGGCATCGTACACAAACTTGTTGAACGTCAACGCGCCAAAGAGATTGCCCGCAACACGAAAGGCGTAACTGCAGTGATCGATATGATGCGATCTGGCAATGGTTCGTGAGCCGGGACTTGCTGCGCCATCAAACTGCTCTGCAACAGGCTGTCAAACAAGTAGGTAAATGGAAGTCTGAAGGTAAAAAGATTGTTTTCACCAATGGCTGTTTCGACCTATTGCACCCCGGCCACATTGATTACCTTGAAAAAGCGGCTGCGCATGGGGACATCTTCATTATCGGTCTCAACGATGATGATTCCATCCGTCGTTTAAAGGGCAATAGACGCCCAATCAACCCATTGGCAGACCGCGCCATGATGCTGGCAGCTCTGCGTGCCGTGGATCTGGTCGTACCTTTTGCTGAAGATACACCCTTGAACCTGATTACAGCCTTAATGCCGGATCTCCTTATCAAGGGGGGTGATTACCAAGCTGATGATATTGTTGGCGCCTCTGAAGTGCGCAGCGGTGGAGGCCAGGTGCTCGTGATCCCCTTTGTAGATGGATATTCCAGTTCAAATCTGATTCAACGCATCAAACAGAAAGCCTGAAATGATGCAAAAGAAGCTGTTACTGCCAATAAGGTCACTGCAAACATTGGCCAATTTATTGGTCACCGTCCGCTAGCACTTTCAGTGCGTAGTGGTTGAGTTCAAATATTGCTTCAATTCATCCATATCGGTGGTGGGTCGGTTACATTGGAAGTTTTCACAGACGTAGGCGGTGACTTTGCCATCAATGGCATATTGTCCTTTTGTGAACGGAGCCAGCTTTTCGATGGCTTTGTCATGCCACAACAGCACGGTGTTGGGGCGATATTGAGACTGAATGATCTCTAGCATGTGTTTAGCAGCTTCGGTGTTGCGATCACCAGCCAGTACAATTTCTCTGCCACTGCTTTCAGCCAATAAAACTGCGGAAAGCAGATGCAACAGGCCGCTTGGAGCGCGTTTGGCAATGCCTGCAAAATGATCGGCCAGATTGGCGGCCTCTTTTTCCAAATCCGCATCCCCGGTCAGACGGGAGAGGCGCAGCAGATTATGCATGGCGACTGCATTGCCCGATGGCAGCGCTGCATCGAATATTTCCATCGGGCGTGCAATCAGATCATCACTCTCTTCAACCTGATAAAAACCACCATTTTTACCTTTAAAACGTATGAGCATGGTTTGATTCAGTTTCAAGGCGATTTCAAGCCAGCGCGGTTCAAAGCTTGCTTCATAGAGTTCAGTCAGACCCCAAACCATTGAGCTGTAGTCTTCCAGCTGGCCATTGATGGCAGCGTTTCCCTGACGCCAGCGGTGTTTTAATAGACCATCCTTGTGTAGGTGTGTCAGGCTGAAATCAGCAGCTCTGGATGCCGCTTTGATATAACGTGGTTCATTTAATAAACGCCCGGTGATGGCAAGTGCTGCAATGCTCAGGCCGTTCCAGTCGGTTAATATTTTATCATCAAGAAACGGTCGAGTGCGCATTTCACGTGCGCGCATTAACCTGTTGATGTCAGCTGCAAAGTCTTTAACATCAATTGGGCCGGATTGATGCAGGATGTTTTCGCCTGTCTTCTTGTGACTGCTTTCATCTGTGAAATTTCCACTTTCTTTAACACCGTATGCTTGCATGAAAGTATTGGCACGTTTGCCTAACAGCTTTTTAATTTCAGCGCTACGCCAGACATAAAATTTACCTTCGACACCTTCAGAATCAGCATCTTCAGCTGAATAGAACGCCCCCTCTTGATGCGACATATCACGCAGTAGATAGTCGGCGATAGCACGTGCTGTAGCAGCAAAACTGCTATCTCCTGTGGCCCGCCAGCCTTCGGCATAGGCCATCATCAACATGGCTTGATCGTAAAGCATCTTTTCAAAATGGGGCAATAACCACTTTTCATCGGTCGAGTAGCGGTGAAAACCACCGCCAAGTTGATCATGGATGCCACCACGTTGCATAGCGACCAGTGTATTCCGAACCATCTTTAAGGCTTCCGGTTGATCTTTGAGCGTCGCATAACGTAGCAGGAACAGTAGTCGTTGCGCGCTTGGAAACTTGGGTTTTGCACCGAAACCGCCATGCTGGATATCAAAGTGTTTGGCTGTGGCCTGATATGCCTGATCAATCAGCCCTGCATTCATCCTGGTGCGATGATCAGGGGACAAGATGGTTGGAACTGTGATATTGATACTATGCTTGAGCGCTTCAACAATGGAGTCGGCCGATGTTTCTATTTGCTGACGATCCTCAGTCCACATTTTTCCAGCCCGTTCAGACAGTTCCATCAGCCCCAGGCGTCCAAAGCGCCCCTGCTTGGGTAGATAGGTGGCGGCATAAAAAGGTTTTTTATCCGGAGTGAGCAGCAGGTTGAGTGGCCAGCCACCGCTGCCGTTCATCATTTGAGCCGCACGCATATAGATAGCATCAATATCCGGGCGTTCCTCTCGGTCTACTTTAATAGTGATAAAATAACGGTTAAGAAGCTTGGCGACAGCCGGATCCTCAAATGACTCATTCTCCATCACATGGCACCAGTGGCAGGTTGAATAACCGATAGAGATGAAGATAGGTTTGTTCTGTAAACGGGCCAGTGCAAATGCATCTTCACCCCACGGCAGCCAGTTCACCGGATTATGGGCGTGCTGTTGCAGATAGGGGCTGGATTCGTGAATCAGGGCATTGGTGTAGGCATGCTGCTCATCCTTCACGCTGGCCTCCTGGCTATTGGCAACTGAAATCAGCATGCCTGCAATCAGGCATGCCATCATCAGTTTATACATATGCCTCTTTTCGAATCGCAAAAGATACCGCTTCACCGGGTTCATCTCCTAAACAACATACGGAATGCCAGACGCAATGATCGAGATCTCTCTGTGGCATAAGCAGCAGATCACCAGCATGCAAAATATAGGCAAAACCTTGTGTGATCAGATGTTCGATAAAAGCGGGGCATCTGTCCATGATGGCTTCAACCAACTCATGATCGTTTTCGTCCATGTAGTCGGACAGGGCTGTTTTATCTTTCAATAACTGATGCAGGTTTGCCAGATCACCTGTAGATGGAATGACCGATGCAATACCGGCCCTGTTGTTAGCATCATTGATAAAGCTGATCAGCTCATGGATCAACACAGGCTTGGCCAGCGCAAGCCAGAAGGTGCTGCCAGATAGTTGGGCGTAGACCACACCATCATGGCCACGTTCAACATCATGATGCATTTGCGCACCGCCACCGGGTGCATTGAAATAGACAATGCGCTCTACAAAAGCAACGGGTCCGTCGAGCACCTTTTTCAACACAGGAAGCAGTTGGGTGTTTTGGGTTAAGGCAGCGGATTCTGGAAACAGTGCATCACATAGCGCTCCGGCCCATCGCTGGCGCTCCGGATCTGCAGCGACATCTTCCAAGCACTCCATACCGAAGGAGAAACGAAAACGAAGGGATGCATCATCTTCAAGAAAGGATAACCATGATGCTTTACACCACAGGTCTTCAGCCATTGGCTCATCATTCTGCACTAAACCTTCGCCATCTGAATCAAGCGATACAGCATCAAAATAGACCTTTTCAATGGCCTGTTCATCATGCTCTTCCAGGCTGGATGCGACCAAGGGGAATTGGTCACCCAGACGGTCAGGATAGGGAGGGAGATCAAGGCAAGGGGAGAGTTCACCGGATTCGAGTGTGCTCTGCATCAGCTGGTGGGACTGTTCGATATCGGCTTGCCAGTCATCAAGCTTCAATAGTGCCGGTAGCATGATCGCTTGATCCTGCTGCCAGGCTGAAACAATCTCCGACTGCGTTGGCATTCTCGGTCGTTGATGTTGTTTAACCCAGCCAAGCTGAAAACCACGGCGTACTAAGGGGTTGTAGTCGGGCGCATCTGCCTCTTTAAGGTATTGAATAGACATCAATCAACGTGGCCCTGTAGAGACTACTTCGGCAGGTACGTGATCTACGAATGGTGCAAAAGCCGCTTTAAATATTGCAGCTAACTGTTTGGCAGCAGCCGTATAACTTTCCGAATTCTCCTGATCGTGCCAGGTCGCAATCGGATCCAGCTGATCCGGCATTTGCATACCAAGAACAGGGTGAGCCTGATAACTAAGCTCATCCAGGCCGCCACTCAATGCGGCACTGAGTAGTGTGCGTGTTAATTCGATATTCATGCGTTCTCCAACGCCAGCCGGGCCACCGCTCCAGCCAGTATTGATCAACCAGCACTGAACTTTTTCTCGCCGCACTTTGGCGCCAAGTATTTTGGCATAAACGGATGGATGCATTGCCATCAACGGCATGCCGCAGCAGGGGCTGAATGTTGCAATCGCTTCAGCATTTTCTTCCCCATTGTTTGCCGGATGCGAACCATAACCCAATAGATAATAATACATGAGCTGTTCCGGTGTTAAGCGTGAGATGGCAGGCAATATACCGAAGGCATCGGAGGCCAGTAACACCAGGTTTTTCGGAGTACTGAGCATGCCTGGGAATGCGCTTTCTGACAGTGCACTGAGCGAGTAGGTTGCACGGGTATTATCCGTTAATGTGATATCATCAAAATTAATACGACGACGTTGTGTATCCATGCCGACGTTTTCCAGAATCGAACCAAAATGCTGGCTGGCTGTGTAAATTACCGGTTCTTTATGTTCATCCAGTTGATTTACCCTGGCGTAACATCCCGCTTCAAAATTGAAGATCTGTTTGTCATTCCAGCCGTGCATATCATCGCCAAGCAAGCGGCGGCATGCATCCGATGCCAGTGCTGTTTTACCACTGCCATCGGGGCCGAGAAAGAGGGTCACATCATCATTTTGATCAACATTTACTGCAGCATGCAGCGGTAGCACATCTGATTTGGCCAGCAGATGACTCATAATAGCGAACACACTGTTTTTGATCTCTCCGGCATAGGCGGTACCACCTATGAGTGCAATGCGCAGGCCTGGATGCAAAATGACAAATGTCTCTGCGTTGGTGCCGTCACGATTAGGCACAGCATGAAAATGCGGGGCATGGATGATGGTGAATTCAGGTTCTTTAAATTCGGTTTTCTGGCCAATATCGGAGGGGCGCACAAACATGGTTCTGGCAAACAGGCAATGCCATGCATCTTGCGTAATCAGGCGGATCGGTTTGTCATAGCCGGATTCAGCTGCAACGACACACTCTTCCACATAGAGTTGGCGTCCTTCCAGATAGCCGCGTACACGATTGAGCAGGGCTTCAAATTGCGGTTCGGACAAGCGGCGATCAAATTCGCCATGATACGAGCTGGAATCATTGAGAGAACCATCGACAATATATTTATCTTTTACTGCCTGACCGGTGAAATGGCCATTACGCACCACCAACGCACCCTGATGGGCTAAGTGCCCTTCTCTGTTACCTAAGGCATGTTCATACAATCTGGGGGTCGGCATATTCCAGAATACATCCTCCAGGTTTTTTAGTCCCAGATGACTCATGGCCAGTTCTTCACTGATCTGCTTGGTTGTATAAGGCACGATTACATCCCCCCACTCTACTCTGATATACAGCAGGCATCTTGTACTAGCCTGAATAAATTTTCCATAACTATTTCAGCTGTTAGCACGGAAATGGCAACCGTCTCCCTGGCCTTTTGAACGTATGCTTTTGTTAACGCGATAGCTTGCCTGTAAAGCAACGTTGTTCGATAAGGAAATATCCGTGGCTGGATGGTTTCTGCTGATAGTTTACATTGATCACATCATTTGCGTGGAAGCTGTGTGTGGTACCGAAAATTACGTTTTCCTGATGTGTCAGCTCGGAGTCTATGGGGTATTCAATCGTAATGCGTTGATCGGATGACCAACGGATGACTGCATCATAACCATGTTGGAAAGAGAAACTGGCCATGCCATCATCAAAATGTTTATTAGCATGACGGATGTTGATCTTCATCTCCTGATTGATCGGGTTATCACCGTGTGAGATGCGGAAGAGGGTGGCTATCTTTTTCCCGGAAGGTGATGGACATTCAAACATCACATCTGTTTTTTCACTGCTGCAAGAGATGAGCAGCAACAGTACTGCGAGCATCAACGCTGTAGATGCCATCACGCTGATTGCGTCATTCGATTGAACTCTTTTTCAACCCGTTCCAGGCAGTCTTCTACCGCCACGCCTTTGAAATAGTTACCTACCAGTGCCAGTTTCGTGCCAGTCAGTGAAGCATCCAATATTTCGATGAGCTGGTGATGGCCCATGTCCGAAGCCGGCAATCGATTGGTTTTGTGAAAAGTATATTGGATGTCAGAGATATTCACATCCAATATATTGCTTATGCGCTCTACTTTCTCATGTTCACTGAGAAGCCCCGGTTTAAAGTGGAAAGTAAAACCACGCAAGCTCGGATGCGCAATATAGTCGCGCGAAACAGCCGAATAAAAGTCACCATCGACAGCAATCAGGCCTGCAATGGCTTCTTGCGAAAGGGTAGTTTTATTAACTATAATACCGACGGACTCTATCTCTACCTCATTGATCCAGTTCAGTTGCTCTGCAATTTCAGGGTGGACATCTTTGAGTAAACGCGCTGTTGCCAGAGCTGGAGTCGCACAAACAAGTCTGTTGCATTGATACATGGCATCTGCGGTTGTTATTTCATAATGACCACCGTCATACTGAATGGAGCGGATTTGCTGATTCGTATTGATCTCCAGTTTGCTCTCCAAGGCTTGAATAATGTCACCTAAACCGCCGGGGAAGGTATAACTGCGCATGATAGATTTATCACGTGGTCGTTTTCTAAACAGCATATCGGCAGGCATATTGCTTACATCTTGGCATACCACCGCACTGAGAGCATGTTTGAATACCTCGTTATAGTTTTTTTGTCCGACCAGGTTGCTGTAATAATCTGCTACTGATTGATCCTGTTTCTTGAGTGAGAAGATACGCCAGGCATGGGTAAGCAGTTCAAAAATGTGTAAGTGAGATGGAATAGAGCAGATCGTATCGCCTGCCAGCAAGCGGTAACGCAGTTTTTTACGTGCTTGCAGTTGATCCATGAGATCAAGCCGTTGCAAGATATTCAGCAGCCGACTATAGGAGTTAAAACAGGTGTGTGTGCCCATCTCAAGCCAGAAGTCCTGTTCTGGAGCTGGCACTGGGGCGGAATCAAAGCAACCACCGCAGCGCGCTTCTTTTTCCAACACCAATACATCCTGGCCCGCCTGTTTGGCATCAAATGCCAGCGCCAAACCGCTAATGCCAGCGCCAATCACAATCATGTCATATTGTTTATCCATAAGCCGACTCCATCACCTCAATTCGATGAGTGCAATAGGATACTTATCACAGCTGTTTTAATTAATCCAATTCGCCCCGATATCAATGGGATGTTGCGCCTATGGACGTTGCTGCCTGTAAGCCTGTAGGCTAAAGCGTTGGGTATAGCTCTCACACTTCTCTATAATGATGTATATCATGTGCATAACAAGCCTGAGCAGCTGTGGATTGATTGAGTATAAGTCGCTTAAACGATAAGCTAGCGATCTGTATCATCAACGATTCACATACTGTCCACAGTAATTTATAGTATGTGTCCACATCACGAAAACTTATTTATTAGATATAGTAAGGGTTTTACGACTTATCCACCTCGTCCACAGGCCCTATGATGACGACTAATCTTTTAATAAATAAGAGAAAAGGAAGTAGGTATGAAGATAACAATATCCAGAGCGGCGTTATTACAGGCTGTACAACATTGTCAAAGCATTGTTGAAAGACGCCATACTATTCCAATTCTTGCTAACCTTTTGTTAGAAGCTAAAGATAATCTATTATCGATCACCGCTACTGATTTGGAAGTCGGTCTGCGCAACCAATCAGCTGCTGCTGTTGAAACAGAGGGATCGATTACAGTTTCGGCACGTAAATTGTTTGATATCATTAAAGAGCTTGATCCAGAACAGGATGTAACGCTTGAAACAGGAGATGGTTTTGTAGCTATTCGTAGCGGTCGTTCCCGTTTCAGGGTCGCTTCCCTTGATGCCGGTGAATATCCATCGATTTCTGAAGAGTCCAATGAATCATCAATCTCACTCTCCAGTGATACTATGCGTGATATGATTTCTGCTACCAGTTTTGCTATGTCTACGGATGAAACAAGAAAATATCTTACTGGTACCCTGTTTGAAATTGATGAACAACAGATGTTACGTCTGGTAACCACCGATGGACATCGATTGGCACTCTCTGAAATTCGTTTGGAACAAACTTTTGAAAAGAAAAGCTGTATTCTACCTAGAAAAGCAGTGATTGAGTTGAGTAAATTGTGTGATCATTGTGAAGAGCAAATAGAACTTTCTCTTGGTGAACGTCAGATCAGGGTGAAAGCCGGTTCAAATGTACTCGTGTCCAAATTGATTGATGCACGTTTCCCTGTCTATCAAGATGTCATTCCGGTGGATAACCCATCTCAAGCAGTGGTTGAGCGTAGCTCTTTTGATCAGGTGTTACGTCGCATTATGATTGTTGCCAATGAGTTTACACATGATATTCGGCTGGTCTTTTCAGAGAAGGGTATTGATATATCAGCGCATAATACCGAGCAGGAAGAAGCAGAAGAACATCTTGCAGCAGATTATAATGGCTCGGAAGTTGCAGTTGGTTTTAATGGTAAATATCTGCGTGATACCTTGGGTGTGATTAAATCCCCTTCCGTTTCTATTGCGTTAAGGGATGAGTTATCACCTATCCTTATCTCCAGCGAAGAAAATCAGCAATCCAGGTATGTGATTATGCCGATGCGTATTTAGTTCATCATTGTGCTGATGTGGACATATTTCTGAGTGCTCTCTTCTCCCGATAATTATCAATGGGCAACACCACTGACGTTGGATCGTGTGAACGTCATTCATTTACGTTGCCATGATGCATTGGAATGGTCGGTGAGTCCCGGTCTGAATCTAATTATTGGCGGTAATGGAAGCGGTAAAACGACGTTGCTGGAATCGATAAGTTTAATGGCGCATGGCCGTTCATTTCGTCAATCACGTAGTCCGTTATTGGTTCAACATAGTAAGAAACGCTTTATGATTCATGGTCAATGGCATCGTTTTGGTCCTATGCATTTGAGTGTGGCGGGCAGGCAGGGGAAAACATCGGTGCGTTTGCAGGGGCGTGAAATTCAACGTCGCCAAGATGTCAGTGAATCGTTTCCCGTGTTGGTGGATGCACCACAGGGAAGAAAAATCATTGATGGTGCACCGGGTGAACGCAGACGCTGGATCGATGCATTGATGATGATCTGTTATCAACAGATGCGCACAAACTACCAACGCTATTTGCGCGCAGTGATGCAGCGTGGTCGCCTGTTGCGTAGAAAAAACTTTTCTGATGAGCTCGATGTATGGGAACAGCAGATTGTACATTATGGCATGCCGATCGTACTGGCTCGAGAAACGCTATTAGAAGAGTTGAATGGATTATTGGTGCATGAACAGGTACTGACTGAAGATATTATTACGCTTTCCATGCGGGCACCTGAATATGAAAAAGATGTTTGGTTAGAGCGTCTGAAAGACAAACGGGCTGAAGATGCCAGACTTGGAAGTTTACGTTTTGGGCCGCATGTTGATGTGGTAAATATCCATTTTCAGGAACGGGAAATTCGTAGTGCCGGCTCGCGTGGCCAGCAAAAGCTGGCAGCGATAGCCATAAAGATGGCAGAGTGCGCTTTGTGGGCAAAACACCGGCGTTTGATTCCGGTTGTTTTACTTGATGATTGTTTGGAATCATTGGATCAACAACGCCAATTAAGATTGTTTAAACGTTTACAGAAAAGCCCGGCCCAGATTTTAATGACGGCGCCGGATGGTGTGTTTGTGTCACCGACATTGGGTATTCATATTCAACGTTTAACAGAGCAGGGTTTAACGGCCTATGCGGTGGATGAACCGTTAACGCGTAAAAGGGTAATGGAGGAAGCAGCATGAGTGCTTCAGATGAGTCTCAAGTAAAACAGCCTCAGGCATATGGTGCGGAGAGTATCAAGGTCTTGCGTGGTCTTGATGCTGTGCGCAAACGCCCAGGTATGTACATTGGTGATACTGATGATGGTACCGGCTTGCATCATATGGTGTTTGAAGCAGTGGATAACTCTATTGATGAAGCCCTAGCCGGTCATTGCGATAAGATTGAGGTGATCATTCACTCTGATGATTCAGTTACGGTGCGTGATAATGGACGCGGTATCCCGGTTGGTATGCATCCGGAAGAGAACCGATCTGCTGCTGAAGTGATTATGACGGTACTGCATGCCGGTGGTAAATTTGATGATAACTCCTACAAAGTGTCTGGTGGTCTACATGGGGTGGGTATTTCAGTGGTGAATGCTCTGTCTGAAACACTGGAATTGGTGATTCGTCGTGAAGGCCATGTTCATTATCAGAAATATTCCTTTGGTGATGCTGTTGCGCCATTGAAAGTGGTTGGTGATGCGACAGGAACAGGTACTGAAGTACGTTTTCTACCGAGTCTGGCGACATTCTCGCATCGTAATATGTCCTTTGATATTCTCTCCGCGCGTCTGCGTGAACTCTCTTTTTTGAATTCAGGTGTGCATATTGAGGTCATGGATGAGCGTACCGACAATAAAGTGGTATTTGAATATGAGGGTGGAATTTCAGCTTTTGTAACGCATTTGAACCGTACGCGTACTCCGTTGCATGCGCAGTGTGTGACAATGATTTCTGAAAAAGATGATGTGACGGTTGAACTTTCTATGCAGTGGACCGATTCGTATCAGGAACATATTTTTTGTTTCACCAATAATATTCCGCAAAGAGATGGCGGCTCTCATATGGCCGGCCTGCGTGGTGCATTGACACGTACAGTCAATAATTATGCCAATGCCAATGGTTTGACCAAAAAGTTAAAAATTAGTCTGACAGGTGAAGATTGTCGCGAAGGTTTAACCGCTGTTCTGTCAGTGAAAGTACCTGATCCTAAATTTTCATCGCAAACCAAAGATAAACTGGTTTCATCCGAAGTGCGCCCGATTGTGGAAAGTATTGTGAATGAAAAACTGGCGGAATGGTTTGAAGAGAATCCGAAAGAAGCTAAGAAGATTGTAAGTAAGGTAGCAGAGGCCTCCATGGCGCGAGAAGCAGCGCGTAAAGCACGTGATTTAACGCGTCGTAAAGGTGTACTTGATATCTCCAGTCTGCCTGGAAAACTGGCCGATTGTCAGGAGAAAGATCCGGCTCTATCTGAACTCTATCTGGTGGAAGGGGACTCTGCTGGCGGTTCAGCTAAGCAGGGACGTGATCGTAGGGCACAGGCAATTTTACCGTTAAAAGGTAAAATTCTGAATGTAGAAAAAGCTCGTTTTGATAAAATGTTATCTTCTCAGGAAATCGGTACGATGATTACCGCTCTTGGTACCAGTATCGGCAAAGATGATTTCGATATTTCTAAATTACGTTACCATAAAGTTGTAATTATGACCGATGCAGATGTGGATGGATCACATATTCTTACGCTGCTTTTGACATTCTTTTATCGTCAAATGCCGGAAATCATTGAGCGTGGATATCTCTATATTGCCCAGCCACCATTGTACCGTGTTACACGTGGTAAAAAGGCGCGTTATATTGCCAATGATGATGAGCTATTTGAATTCCTGCTTGAGCACGGCAGTGAATCAAAAGAATATTTTTCGAAGCAAGGTGCAACAGCCATGTCCGGGGACCGTTTACAAACGACCATTCGCAGTATTAATCGTTTGCAGCGTTTGCAGAATAGATTGTCCCAGCGTATTGATCAGGTGGTTTTAAAATATCTGGTCGAAAGCGGTAAAACTACGATCAAAATGATGCGTCATCGCGATCTGTTGGAAGAGCGTCTGGGTGCATTGGATTGGGTTTTTAATCATGCTACCCGTCCGGATGAAACCTTGAACTGGAAAATTATGGAAGATGCTGAAGATGGAAGTTTCTGGGTACAATTCCAACGTCGTGACCATGGCCGAGTGATGATTTCACGCCTGGATAAGGATCTTGTTGGTACTGCTGAATTTGCTGAAGCACAGAAATTGTGTGAATCCATGCAGAATCTTGTTGAAGAAGGTGCTCAGTTAAATCATGGTGATAAAGTGTGGCCGATATCCCATTTTGATGACTTGGCTGCTGTGATTGAATCGGAGGGTCGTAAGGGTCTGAATATTCAGCGCTACAAAGGGTTGGGTGAAATGGATCCTGAGCAACTGTGGGAAACGACCATGGATCCTAAGGTGCGCACATTTTTGCAGGTAACACTAGAAGATGTGGTGAATGCCGATGAAGCAT
The DNA here is from genome assembly GCA_964478615.1 of uncultured Zetaproteobacteria bacterium. Lineage (GTDB taxonomy): Bacteria > Pseudomonadota > Zetaproteobacteria > Mariprofundales > Mariprofundaceae > Mariprofundus. Next base: position 6,871 of record CAYZJL010000003.1, on the reverse strand, counting down.
TTTCAACATTGATGGGTGATGCGGTTGAGCCGCGCCGTAAATTTATTCAGGACAATGCCCTGAAAGTACGTAATCTCGATGTATAAATTTTAAGTCAAAAGACCTTACCGCAGAGGACGCAGAGTAAATCGAAATAATTTTTATTTTTACTGTGCGTGCTTAGTACCCTCTGCGGTGCATGGTTTGGAATTTTTGTCATGAAGGAGTCATTGTGACTGATAAGAAGAGTTTAAGTTATGCTGATTGCGGTGTGGATATTGATGCCGGTAATGCATTTGTTGGCAGAATAAAAAAAGCGGTCAACAGTACCATGCGTCCGGAAGTACTGTCCGGCCTGGGTGGTTTTGGTGGCCTGTTCAAACCTGACTTTTCCGATATGGAAGAACCTGTACTGGTTTCCGGTACCGATGGTGTAGGCACCAAATTATTGTTGTTGCAGGAGTATAATAAACCGCATGTAGCCGGTATTGATGCTGTAGCAATGTGTGTGAATGATCTGGCGGCACTCGGTGCAACACCGCTGTTTTTCCTTGATTACCTGGCAACAGGTAAGCTGGCCGGTGAAACATTGGCCGGTGTGGTGGAAGGCATTGCGGATGCGTGTAATACCTGTGCATGTTCATTGGTGGGTGGAGAAACAGCTGAAATGCCGGGCATGTATGCACCAGGCCATTATGATATCGGTGGTTTCTGTGTTGGTGTGGTTGATAAACCTAAAATGGTGGATGGCAGCAAGATTGCGGCTGGGGATGTGATTATCGGTGTGGCGTCTAATGGCCCGCATTCCAATGGCTTCTCGATGGTTCGTAAGCTGCTGGATCTCGGTGAAGCTGATTTGCTAACCGATGTGTTATCTGATGGTCGTAAGGCTGTAGAAGGCGTTCTGTCCCCTACTCGTCTGTATGTGCCAGCAGTCAATGCCTTGATGAAAACAGATGCTGATATTCACGGTTTTTCCCATATCACCGGTGGTGGCATGTTTGATAACTTCGAACGCCTGTTAACTGTTGATCTGGCAGTAACCATTGATGTGGGTTCATGGCCTGTACCGCCTGTGTTTGAATACCTGCTTGGTTTTGCCAATGTGGCGCGCGATGAGTGTTATCGTACCTTTAATATGGGGATCGGTTTTGCAGTCGTTCTGCCAGAGGATGAAGCAGACAAAGTAGAAGCGTCTCTGAAAGCGTCAGGTGAAACCACTTATCGCATCGGTACGGTGCACCAACGTGATGGTGAAGCTGTTACATTGATCGATTAATCAGCTGATAAATAAATGAACAGAGGGTGCCTTTTGGTGCCCTCTTTTTTTGAACAGGAATCATATGAATCGAGATAAATTAGAAGCTGCATCAGAACAGGGCATTATCACTGAAGAGCAAGTTGAATCATTGCTCACGTTTTTTGCATCATCTGAACGTGATTCGGGCCTACACTCAGAAGATCAGCTGAAGTTTGTACGCAGCTTTGGTGATGTGTTTATTACGTTGGGGGTCGTGTTTGTCACTGTTGCATCTGCACAGATCCATATGAGTGCGACATGGATGAATATTGTGCCTCTGTTGTTATTCATCGCGACTACTGAATGGTTGGTACGTGGTCGTAGGCTGGTCTTACCCGGCATGGCACTGCTTATCGCCACACTCTATTTTGCCTGCCAACTGCTTGAACTCTCATTTACCGATTATGGATTGTTGAATTTGATGTTGGTGACCGCGTTAGCGGGTCTGTTTTACTGGCGCTATAAAATCCCGTTCACCATGCTCCCGATTGCATTGGGTTGTATGGGCATGCTTGGTATGATCATCGATATCGATCTGCTCAATGTTCAATATATGTTGACGATGTTTGGCCTGATCATCTTTATCGTGGCGATGTGGTTTGATGCCCATGATGTTGATCGCAAGACACGATATAGCGATGCGGCATTCTGGCTTCACCTGCTTGCAGCGCCGTTGATTGTGCACGGGGTGATGGTGAACCTGCTTGTATCGCAGGGTGAATTACCGTTGAAAGAGCTGTTCATTATTGTGTTCTTTGTGGCGTTCTTTTTACTAGCTCTCTATGTTGATCGCCGTGCACTGCTACTCTCAAGCCTGTCATATGCCATTTATGCCGTGATAACGCTTTCAAAAAGCAGTGCTTTCGATATTGAAAATTTAACACTGTTAATATTTGCCGGGTTCGGTGCATTTATTATTTTCTTCGGCACCTACTGGTACAAAATTCGTAGCGTGATTTTTTCCAAAACATCTACATGTGCTATATCTCAATATGTGCCAAGTTTTGTGCCTAAATAGTTCATTACATGCTGATGATATCGAACTTCATGTGCGTAGTGAGGACGACGAATAGCTCTGAAACTGAAGATAAACAGATCGTCTGCTGCTTGCTTTCTTATGACGATGATTAAGAGTTTGCCATGCAGCTACTGGCTGTAACAATGAACAGATGGGTGAATTATGAATTCCAAAAAAGCAGTCGCGGTGATGGTATCAGGTCGTGGTAGTAATCTGAAAGTGATCCTTGAATCAGTCGCAGCTGGTGATTGTCCTGTTGATGTACGTCTGGTGATTTCTGATAAAGAGCATGCAGAAGCGTTGAATATTGCTCGGCATGCGGGTGTAGCGCATGTCATCTATCTGAATCCGAAAGATTATCAGGATCGCGCCCAGTTCGATGCAGCATGTGCGGACTTGATTGATCATCATGGCTGTCAGTGGATTGTTCTGGCTGGTTATATGCGCATTCTCTCTTCTTTTTTTGTTCGTCGTTTTCCACAACGCATTATCAATATTCACCCCTCTATCTTACCATCCTTTGCCGGTGCCAGAGCGGTTGAAGATGCACTCTCTTATGGTGTGAAAGTATCCGGTTGCACGGTGCATCTGGTGGATGAAGTGCTTGATGGCGGATCAATTCTGGCACAAGCTATTGTTCCTGTACGCGATGATGATAGCCGCGATAGTTTGCATGCCCGTATCCAGAAAGAAGAACATAAACTCTATCCGGCTACACTCAGGCGCATGGTTGAACAGGGCTTTGAAATTGACGGACGTAGAGTTGTTTGGAGTGCATAATTGATGTTGTTTAAATTAAAAAATATCTTTTTTTTATTGCTTATCACATTGCTGTGTTCGAATGCTTATGCATCGACATGTTCAGAGAGAACCGCTGTCTCTGATCCTGTGTTGAGGGCATTTCAAAAAGCAAAAGTATGCTGTAAAAACTTCTCTGATTTTAAATATAAGTCTATTGGCTTTGGAATGTTTTCTAGCAAGTTATCCACTTTTAGAAGTGGGAAGAAGGCATATAACTTTGAAACAGGAAAAAGTTACTTTGCAGCATTCGAGCTGCCTGAATTCGAGTCTCCTTATCTGATAGCTGTAACGAGTGGACCAGGGGAGGCATATCATCCTCTTTTTTATCCGGAAATTATGATTCTGGATAAGGATTACCAAGTTATCCATGAAACTGATGAATTTACTATGCAAGATACTGGTAGAAGCCGGATAGGTGCTAAGATTTCAGTAGAGTCATTAGAGGCAAAGTATGTCATTGTGAAGACAACTGATAAGGCGCTTGCTTCATGTTCAAGCCTTGTTTTCACCACAGGGAATCAATATGCGGATGTTAGTTTTTCACTTTTCTATGCGCACTCACCAATGGGGAAAGTTCTACTTAGCCTGGAAGAGGTTGAATAACAATTCAATGAAGCATACTTACTCGGAAGCACAAAAGGCATGTCGTAAAAAGCTCCCTCCCCCTGCCAAACATGTTGATGCTTTGTTAAAGGGTGGATATTAATAGTTTCGGGTTCTCCGTTTAAATATTATCGATCAGAATGGTGTTTGCGGCTGATTTGTATTGTAACCTTGAAGTAGGTTATATCAGCTATATTCATGTTGAAGATCAACGTTATTTGTTAGCCAAGTGCTAAGGTAATAACGATGTAGTCACAGCTTTTTAAACAGCGTTTGTTTTGGTTAGAATGTCATTGAGACGGTTCTGATGATTTTGATTGAGAGCTGTGCCGGATAACGGCAGCCGTATATAGAATGCTGCACCTTCACCGAGTCTGCTATCCACCCAAATATCACCAGCGTGGGCGTCGATAATACGTTTACAAATAGCCAAGCCTAAGCCGGCACCCTCACCGTCTTTACGGCAACGGGCATCGTCGGCACGATAAAAGCGGTCAAACAGACGCTTCTGTTGTTTGTCTGCAATGCCTGCTCCTTCATCGCGAACAGAGATAATGGCTGAATTGTCTTCTGATCTGGCGGAAAGCAATATGCTCGATTTTTCCGGCGCATGTTTGAAAGCATTGGAGAGTAGATTCATCACCGTGCGTTCAATTTGGTTTGCCTCTCCCATGATGATCAGCCCATCTTCGATTTGCATGTCGAGATTGATCTGCTGAGCGTCAAAAAGGATTAGGTGCTGCTGTCCCACCTCTTGCAATAACAGCGACAGATCTACCGATGTCTGCACCACTTCAAATTGACCGGCTTCAGCGCGTGCCAGTGTGAGCAGGTCATTCACAATGCGTTGAATGCGATCAATTGTACCCAGCTGCTGCTGTAATATCTGTTGATACTCTTCCTCACTGCGCGGATGACGCAAAGCGACTTCAATTTCACCTTTTAGAATAGTGAGTGGCAGGCGCAGTTCATGTGAGGCATCTGCAGTAAAACGTTTTTGCGCTTTAAAACTGGTCTCAAGATCGCTAAACATTTTATTCAATACACGCACAAGAATTTGTATCTCTTTGTCCTGAGATTTAGACTGTAGTCGCCTGGACAGATCTCCAGCCGCCACGCCACGTGCGGTTGAGGTGATTTCCTGAATGGGTTCCAGGGCGCGTTTGGCCATATAATAACCAGCCATGGCACTGATAATGATAGAAATAAGGCCAAGCATGCCACCAACAACATACAGAATATTAAAGACTGAGCGAATATCTGCCGTACTGTGGCCGAGCAGGAGCGTGGCAGTGATATGGCCGCCTTTATGAATGGGGAATGCGACGACACGAATGTTTGCTTTATTTAACAATGATTTTGTTGACGCAAAAGAGGGTGTACCGGCCCTAAAAGTATGTGCGAGTGCGCGGCTGACATCGTTGCCGCCTTTATCAATAAGCGAGAGATTGGCACTGAACAGGATGAGTCCGTTTGCCGCTACCAGCTGTACAGGTCCCTGAAAGTGGTCGGCATAGCTGCCCAAATGACCTGACCAGAAATGAAAGGGAGAACTTTCCAGTTCATTGACCAGCGTACCAGCCTGAGTCATCAACTGTTCATCCACTTCATGGTAAATACGGTTGGACAGGACATTGTACAGCACCACTGCCGCAAACAATAAAATACTGAGTTCCAGTGTGATGTAGAGCATGGCCAATCGGCCGCGAAAGGTGCGGAATACATTGGAACGTAACCAGTGAAGCATGCTCATGGGGTTGCTATTCTCAACAGACTATTGTTCGTAGGGATGAACATGTAAGCCAACTACCATGCTATTCAGCCGGTCAAGCCGGAGGAGAATTGTCGCTAAGCAGGTAGCCTTGACCACGCAGGGTGTGCAGTAGTGCTATATCATGGCCCTTATCAATTTTAGAGCGTAAATGACTGACATAAACATCAATCACATTACTTTCCGGATCGAAATTCATGTCCCAGACATGCTCACCAATCAGGGTGCGGGACAATACCTTGTTGGGATTACGCAGTAGATACTCTAACAGGGCATACTCTTTGGTGGTCAGACGAATCGGTGTGTCATTGCGGGTTACACGCCGGCTGATTGGATCGAGTGTTAAGTCAGCGATGCTTAATATTGGCGACTTATTGTCTGACTGACGGCGCAGAAGAGCGCGAACGCGTGCAAGCAGTTCTTCAAATGCAAAGGGTTTGGGCAAGTAATCATCGGCACCTGCATCAAGCCCGCGTACTTTATCTTCTACAGAGTCACGTGCTGTTAACATCAGTACAGGCGTTGAAACGCCTGAGGCACGCAATTCACGACAGACCACAATGCCATTTTTTTTAGGCAGCATAAGATCCAGAATGATCAGGTCATAATCATTAATCTCGGCCAAAAATTCGCCATCTTCGCCATCATAAGAGACATCAACAGCATGCCCTTCTTCTTTTAAACCTTTTTGAATAAAGTGGGCAACACGCTCTTCATCTTCAACAACCAGAATCTTCATGCGGCTTATTGTAGCATTGATCGATAGTGTGCGGGAAGGATTATCAATATGGAGGTTCGGCATGGATTATAACGTGATCAAAAAAGAACGGGTATATCAGGGCTTTTTTGGCATGGATGAATACACTGTTGAACATGAACGTTTCGATGGTGGCACCTTGCAGATTACACGCGAAAACATGGAGCGAGGAGATGCAGCAGCACTGCTATTATATGACCCGGTCGTGGATGAGGTGCTGTTATTGGAGCAGTTCCGCATCGGCCCTGCGGCACGCGATGACAATCCTTGGCTGATTGAAATTGTTGCGGGCATGATTGATGATGGAGAGACGGCTGAGCAGGCAGTGATTCGAGAAGCAGAGGAGGAGGCCGGTTTTGTGCCTTCTCAGCTTACATTTTTAGGGCGTTATTATACCACTCCGGGCGCCTGCTCTGAGCGCATCGATCTGTTTCTCGGCCTGGTAGATAAACATCATCCGGTAGGTATTGGTGGTGGCTGCGATCATGAGCAGGAGGATATTCGCAGCGTTTGGGTTTCACGTGAAACGGCTCTGGATATGTTGGCTGAAGGAAACATTGCGTCCGGTGCACCGATGCTGGCCTTGATGCTGGCATTTGGATGGCAGGGTGTGATAAAATCAAAATAGCAATAAATAACGGG
>CAYZJL010000002.1:0-41048 GCA_964478615.1 uncultured Zetaproteobacteria bacterium | reverse complement strand
CTGAACTTATCACGGTAATTGGCCACTACAGCAAGAATGGCAGCCAGCTGAATAATAACTTCAAAAGCCTTGTTGGCTTCCGTGGGCGGCAAATCCATCCACTGGCTGGCGACAATCATGTGGCCGGTGGAGGAGACAGGTAGAAATTCGGTAGCACCTTCGATCAGCCCCAAGATGATTGCCTGTATGAAATCCATGACTTATAACCCTTTATGTTATCGTGATGTGTTGACCTTAGCTGTTGCGCAGCGACTCTACGACTTGTCAGTATCAACACAACGTCGTACGCGTTCGAGATTGCTGCTACGGTTTGGGCAGCTTGCATATAAGGACAAAACAGGATTTATTATGAAACAGTTCTTTTCCACATTATTTCTCTGGCTTGGTCGGATACGCAATGTTCTGATCAATGGCATATTTATTGTTTTTTTACTGGTGTTTGTATCGGCAATATTTTCTGCTCAGCCAGAAGTGCCAGATAGTGCTGCGCTGGTGATTGATCCACATGGTCAAATCGTGGAAGAGCTTGAGCTTCCTGCTCCCGGCGCACTGCCCTTTGATTTTAGTTTTACGGCGCCAAATCAGACGAATCTGCATGAATTGGTTGAGGTGATTCTTCATGCTGCACATGATGACCGTATTCGACTGCTTATATTGAAATTGAACGATATGGAAAAAACATCTTTACCTAAGCTGCAAGAGTTGCGCCGGGCAATAACGGCGTTTAAATCATCCGGCAAAATGGTGATTGCGGTAGGCCCGAATTATTCACAATCGCAGTATTATCTGGCCGCGATGGCTGATCAGGTGTTCCTGGACCCAATGGGGGTAGTGGCACTGCATGGATTCAGTATTTATCGCAATTATTTTAAGGCCGCTTTGGATAAGATGCATATTGACGTGCAGCTGTTTCGCGCTGGTAAGTACAAAGCTGCCATTGAACCGTTAATTCGTAACGATATGTCAGATGAGGATAGAGCTGCCAACAAAGCACTCTTGTCTGTGTTATGGGCAGCTTATAAAGATGATGTGGCCGATATGCGTGGTATTAAAGCGGATCGTTTGCAAGCTCTGCTGGATGAACCGGCATTATACCTGTCAAAATACGATGGTGATTACGCCTCTTTGTTCAAGGCTGAAGGGTTGGTGGATACATTGGCCGATTATCATGCCATAGAGAATTATATTGCCGGTGCCATGGGGGTGACATCAGCGCATAGTAGTGACTATGCGAGCATTGACTTTCATCAGTATCATCAGGCTACGTTATCGGAACTGCCGGCAGCTAAAAAGAGGCAGGTGGGTGTGATCACCGCTAGCGGTATGATTGTGGATGGTGCCCAGCCTCCTGGTATGGTGGGCAGTGAATCGATGATTGAAATGCTGGATAGGGCCAGATTAAACCCACAAATTAGAGCGGTTGTGCTGAGAATAGATAGTCCGGGTGGCAGTGCCCAGGCTTCTGAAGCGATTCGGAAATCGATTATTCATCTGCAAGCATCCGGTAAACCTGTAGTTGTATCGATGGGCTCGCTGGCTGCGTCCGGTGGTTATTGGATGGCCGCACCTGCCGATGAGATCTGGGCTTCTCCTACCACGATTACGGGTTCAATCGGTGCATTTGGTGTGATGGCGAATGTTGCGCGGGGGTTGGAGAAGCTAGGCATTCATACTGATGGTTTGGGTACAACGTCCATTGCAGCCGGTATTCGCGCCGACCGCCCTATGCCGGCGCAGTTGAATGAAGTGATGCAGATGGCCATGAAACATACATATCGGCGTTTTTTGAGTATTGTTTCAGATGGTCGGGGATTGCCTGTCGAAGAGGTGGCCAAGTTGGCTGAAGGGCGGGTCTGGAGCGGAGTGGATGCCCATCGCCTTGGATTGGTGGATGCATTGGGCGGCTTTAAAGAGGCACAAGATGCTGCCGCTAAACTGGCCAATATCGAGGCTGATTACAGCACTGTGTGGATCAAACCACCGCTGGGTCTGCGTGAAATGGTATTGCTGAAGTTGTTTGGTAATGCGGATACGTTTGCATCGGGCCTGTTGACTCAAAGCATGTCGCTATTCGGACTTTCCATGCCAGCATCACTAAAACTGGATCTGGATCAGTATGCTCGCATCCTCTCCCTGTCCTCCGGGCAGCCGCAAATATTCACGCTTTGCGATGTGCGGGTGAGTCCGTGAATTGTCACTGCTGTTCCACTTTCTAAACTCATATTGGCAGGCAGTATTGAGCACTGTTTCTCTGCTCAGTTCATGGAAACATGCAGGCGCATAACAAACTGGCGTTTACCTACACTTGAAGCGCTGGAGAGAAGGGCGCTGCCGAGTTTTTCAGCTTCTTGGGTGGCTGCAGCGATGGTGACCTGTTGATCAATCGGGATCACCAGTTCGGTGGCTGCCCCGAGCAGTTCAATGACCGGCTGTTGAGCAATGCGTGGCTGCGCATTGAAACGAAGATTGGCATTGTTGCCGGGTATGAGAGGGGCATTGCTGGTACCGAGATCAAGTAGCATCTCCTGTTGGCCCTGCACACTATCTTGTAAGCGCTGCATCCAGGGCACAATGCGTACACGCACCTGATCAGTGCCGACTGGCGTTGCGGTGATATGGAAGCCTGATGTGACAGGTATCAGCTCCACACTATTGGCCTGCACTACTCCGTATCCGGACAGCCATAGTCTGGTGGCGCGCGTAAAGCTTTGGATGGTGCCTGTCTCAATACTACCTTTCTGCTGGCCTGAGATGCGCAGCTGAAATGATTGTTTGTGGCTGGAGTGCTGTGTGCGCTGTTGCAATTGCACGTTGATCCAGCCACCGGAGAGCTGACCGAAGCTGGCCTGGCCGGATGTGTGCAGTGCGTTTCGGGAGTTGACCTTCATGCTTTCGATTGTGACATGGGCCGTATATTGCCTGGGCGCATGATCAAGCTTTTGAAGCAGGGCTTTGGCTCTGTTGATGTGCAGCGCATCATCATCAATGATCAAGAGTCGTTGTGAGGGAATGGCCGCGACTTTTCCAGCGTCTGAAAGCTGGCTACGGGCTGCATTGGCAGCTTCCTGAAGCGTGAGGAAATTGACGTTCACGATTTCGGTGGCTGCAAATGCGCTCAATGAAAAGCTCAACCATAACAGTATCGCTGCACCGAACAGTCGTTTCATGCCGCAAACTCCGGATGAGGCTCTTTCAAACTGGCGGGGTCTTCATGAATAATAACTTCTGCATCGGGAAATGTTTTTAGCAGAGCCGCTTCAACTTCATCCGAGATGGCGTGGGCCTGCATCAGTGTTAATTGGTCATCAAGCTCCAGGTGCAGCTGAATGAAGCTTGTTGTGCCCGATCTGCGGGTGCGCAGGTCATGCAATCCGCGTGCCTCCGGATGATTACGTACGATGGCTTTGATCTGATTACGCTCTTCAGAGGGCAGCTCCCTATCCATCAACAGGTCGAGTGACTCTTTGGCAATCTCCCAGGCACTATAAAGGATAAAAGCAGCAATGCCGATAGCAAACAGCGGATCAAAACCTGGCCAGCCATAGAAGGTTAACAGTAGCGCTACAACTACGCCGATGTTGACGAGCAGATCGGTTTTATAATGCATGTGGTCGGCCTTGATGGCGGTGGAGTTGGTTTTACTGATGACATGTTTTTGGAACATCAAAAGGCCGAGCGTGGCGACAATAGAGACAAGCATGACCCAGATGCCGGTTGACATGGCGCTAATGGGTGCCGGATTTAGCAGGTGTGAAAAAGCTTCGAGTACCAGAAACAGGGCTGAACCTGTAATAAAGGTGGCCTGCCCGAGGCCAGAGAGTGCTTCGGCTTTACCATGACCGAAACGATGCTCTTTATCGGCTGGTGCCAGCGCATGATGAACGGCGAACAGGTTCAAGATTGAAGCCAGTGCATCAAGACATGAATCCATCAAGGTTGCCAGGATGCTGACAGAGCCAGTCATAAACCAAGCGACCAGTTTGATGATGATGAGACTGATGGCGACGGTAGTGGATGCATAGGTCGCCATGCGCATCAGGTGGGCTTTATCGTGGTCAAGATCAGAGAACATGCTGCAATTGTGCCGTAAATAGTCCATGAATAAAGGTGCAATCTTTATCATGCATCAAGCCGGGCATGACAACAGACAATAGCCCATTCATGATAAGCCCATGCGGCAGATCAATTCACCCCATCAAAATGCCCGCCCTGCCGGGGTGGTGATTGACCTTATTGTGTTGCATGCTATCAGTTTGCCGGCTGGTGACTTTGAGATGCAATATATCGAAGATCTGTTTACGGGTTGTTTGGAACATCATGCCCACCCCTCTTTTGCGGATTTGAATGGATTGCAGGTTTCAGCCCATTTTGTGGTTGATCGAGCCGGTGTCATTACCCAGTTCGTCGCAACCGATCATCGTGCCTGGCATGCCGGTGTTTCTGCATGGCAGGGGCGTGAGGGCTGCAATGATTTTGCTATAGGTATTGAAATGGTCGGTGATCAACAACAAACATTCACAGTTGCTCAGTATCGGGAAACAGCCCGCTTATGTCGGGAGTTAATGCAGCGTTATCCGGCTATTTCCACAGAGCGTATTGTCGGGCATGAAGATATTGCGCCTGGTCGCAAATGGGATCCAGGCCAACAATGGGACTGGCAGCGTTTCCATCGTTCTCTGTCTCATATTCGTAAACTTCATCTGCAGACAACATAATTGCACAAGGTTTCATGTGTTGTGAAGTCTAAAACGAAACAGGCCGGCACTGCTAAAGAGTACCGGCCTGAACAGACACAGAAACAGAGAAAAGATTAAGCTGGTTGCGGTTGACCTACGATTTCTTCATTGCAAGAAGGTTCTGCCTGGAGCTCTTCAATACGGTAGCTTGATGGGTCGGCTAACAGCGTTGTGACCAGTTGATGGTTCATATCATGGCCGGTAAGTTCGCCTTCAAAGGCACCGACGATGGGGTAACCGGACAGAGATAGATCGCCCAGCGTATCGAGAATCTTATGGCGTACGCATTCATCTTCGTAACGCAAACCACCCTCATTTACGACACGGTGAGTATCTAAAACAATAGCATTTTCTAATGAGCCTCCAAGCGCTAAGCCGGCTTTTTGCAGGGCTTCAACTTCGTGCAGGAAACCGAAGGTGCGGGCACGGGAGATTTCACGGGTATAAGCCTGACGTGAAAAATCAACGCTGACATGGCGTTTACGTAGCAGAGGATGATCATAGTCTAACAGGTATGAAATTTTGAATCCGGCTGCAGGATAGAGGGCACAGCGTTTGTCACCATCAACGATTTCAATGCTTTTAAGAATACGCAATACCTTTTTGGCAAGCGACTGTTCACGAATACCGGCGCATTGAATCAGGAATACAAAAGGAGCTGATGAACCATCCATAATTGGCACTTCAGCACCGCTTACTTCGATGCGTGCATTATCAACACCAAGGCCTGCCAGAGCAGATAACAGGTGCTCAACAGTGGAAATTTGTGCATCACCCTTACCGATGGTGGTGCATAAGCGTGTATCAGTGACATATTCAGCTTTGGCCGGGAACTCTACGCCCATATCAGAGCGAATAAATGTAATACCACTGTTTTCTTCTGCGGGATGCAGAACCAGCTCGATCTTTCGACCAGAATGCAGTCCAATACCACTACAGCGTATCGAATGATCCAGCGTTCTTTGTGCTATCATCAATGCCTCCTTCTAATGGCTGACAGAGCAAAATAGTTGTGCCCAATGATGCGCAAAGCTTATAGGGCGTGTATAAAACAGGGTGATTTATATCACTAAATCAAATGCTTAAAGCCATGATGCATCAATCAAGCGCCGCAGTATGACATAAATACCCATAAAACAAAAATCATACTATTTTTCATATTCCAGCCGCCATGGTTTTTCCGTGTATCAAGGAAAAACCATGGCAATCTGAATGGCTAAATATTCATCGTCCCTTTCTATCTTTCTTTAGTCGGCTTGCCTGCGCAGGAAGGTAGGAACTGCGTACTCATCATCATTAAATCCAGCCTCTCCAAATGATTGAGGTTGTGCCTGTGGTGCTGCTGGCTGTTGACTCGGCACATGCTGGCTTGGCATATGTTGTGTTGAAGCTGGCGCAATCGGTTGAATGTTTGGCATACGTTGAACTGCTGCGGCAGTTTCATGATGTTGCTCGACACTGGCAAGATGGATGGCTGATTCACCAGACAGACCGGTTGCTACGACAGTAACACGAATGCTGTCATCAGCTTCCTGGTCATAAACCATACCGCAAATGATGTTGGCATCTTCATCAGCCATATTATGAATAATAGATACGGCTTCATCATATTCAGCCAAAGTCATATCTTCATTACCGGTAACATTTACAAGAATGCCTTGCGCACCATGAATATCGATATCTTCCAATAGCGGAGATGAGATAGCACGTTCTGCCGCTTCAATAGCACGACTTTCACCGGATGCAAAACCGGAACCCATCATAGCAACGCCACGGGTTTCACTCATGACCGCTTTCACATCGGCGAAATCCACATTCATATAGCCGGTGTGTGTAATCAGTTCAGCGATACCACGTACGGCTTGCAACAGTACATCATCCGCTTTGCGGAACGCTTCCAGCATGCTGGTGTTTTTACCAACCGCACCAATCAGTTTCTGATTTGGAATGGTGATCAGGGTATCGACAGATTTGCGCAGTTCAGCGATGCCTGCATCAGCCTGTTTCATACGGCGCTTGCCTTCAAAACTGAATGGTTTAGTCACAACGGCAACAGTCAGAATACCCATTTCGCGTGCTACTTCCGCAATGACGGGAGCTGCACCTGTACCAGTACCGCCACCCATGCCAGCGGTAATGAATACCATATCGGTATCGTGTAGAAATTCACCTACGCGCTGGCGTTCAACTTCAGCTGCTTCGCGACCAATCTGCGGATTAGCTCCCGCACCAAGACCGCGGGTAATGTCTGCACCAAGTTGTAGTTTATGGTCTGCCATATTGCGCTCAATAGCCTGTGCATCGGTATTGGCAACGATAAACTCCACGCCGCGCAATTTTTGACTGATCATATTGTTCAGGGCGTTGCCGCCCCCGCCTCCAACACCAATGACCTTGATTTTGGCCGATTGAGCTGATGTATCCTCAAATGTAAATAATGTTGTCATTCCCCTTCTCCTGTGTTTCTTCTGTGTGTGTGATTGTTAGTTAGTGCGTGTGTGGTTTGTTGTGTGCCATGGTTAAGATGTGTCTCCGAACCAACTTCGCATGCGTGTCCATACGCGAGCGAATACGTTGTGCTCTGTGGATGTGATCGGTTGTGATTGTTGTCTGTAGCGCTGGCCATACAAAATAAGGCCGACACCAGTGGCATACATTGGGCTTGATACCACGTCAGCGAGCCCACCTACGCCGACAGGACGACCAAGCCGAACTGGCATATCGAATACGTCCTCAGCCAGCTCCACCATGCCATCAAGCAGCGATGAACCACCTGTAAGGACCATGCCTGCTGCAACCAGTTCCTGATAACCTGAGCGCTGCAATTCATCCCGGATCATTTCAAACATCTCTTCAACCCGGGGCTCTAAAATCTGTGCCATCACCTGGCGTGGCATTGGTCGCGGTGATCGACCGCCCACACTCGGTATCTCAATCTGATCTTCCGGAGGTACTAACGATGTCATGCAAGCACCATATTTGCGTTTCAGTTGATCGGCTTCGCGGGCCGATGTGCGCAGGCCGATGACCAGATCATTGGTCAGGTGATCGCCACCAATAGGAATCACATGGGTATGGCGAATAGAACCATTAAGGAAGATTGCTACATCGGTCGTACCGCCACCGATATCAATCAGCACGACACCCATATCTTTTTCATCCTGCATCAGCACGGCTTCACTCGATGCCACCTGTTCAAGGACCATGTCCGATACATCCAGATCGCAGCGGTTACAGCATTTTACAATATTCTGAGCTGATGAGACTGCACCTGTCACCACATGTACTTTTGCTTCCAGGCGTACTCCGGACATGCCAATCGGTTCACGAATACCATCCTGATTATCGATGATATATTCCTGCGGCAGGATGTGCAGAATTTTTTGGTCGGCTGGAATATTCATGGCGCGCGCCGCATCAATCACACGATCGACATCTTCGCGTCCTACCTCGTGGTTCTTGGTAGCAACAACACCATGGCTGTTATAACCACGAATATGGGAGCCTGCGATGCCGGTAAATACGGACTGAATATCCACCCCCGCCATCAACTCAGCTTCTTCTACCGCCAGACGGATTGACTCCACCGTGCTTTCGATATTCACCACAACACCTTTACGCAGTCCACGCGATGGGTGTGTGCCGATGCCAATGACATCGACTTTCCCATCCGGGCCGGCTTCGGCCACGATGCAGGCGATTTTGCTGGTACCAATATCTAGCCCAACCAGTACTTGATCATGTTTGGACATATTAAATCACTCCTCCATGGCCAGCTGGTCGAATAAACCAGCGAGATTGCAGCCGTGCATCGACGCGCCATTGCTGATTGCGCCAGCGTGGTTGTTGCATTAAATCATTGATGTGCTTGATCACGATTACCTCATTGCCTTGTGGAATCATCCACGAGACACCGCGTGAGAAATAAATTTGCCAATGCTGCTTGCCAGCACGAATTTCGCTCAAAGAGGCTAGCTGATGTCTGCCTTGCAGTTGATCCTGTTGCATGATGACTTCAAGCATCTGTTTTGCTTGAGAGAGCTGTTCCTGATTGACGCGTAACAGAGGCAAATCAGGTGATTCGCCTTTGCTGAGCAGTCGATAGGCCACACCCAGTTCGTCAAACATGTGCAGTTGCCCCTGCGCATCTTGCCACAGGGCAGTAGGTACGCGCGCATCAGCCTGAATATAGAGGCTGTCGGGTAACACGCGTGAAATCCGTATCGCTTCAAGGTCAGGGATCTCCCGCAGCATCTGTTGACGCAATCGATCAGGTCTCATGCTGATAAAGTCTTTATTGGCAATGCTAGCCAGTTGCGCTTCGATGGCTGCCTTGATTGGCGCATTGGCCGTAATTTCCCATACTTTGGTACGCCACTTGTCATTCAGCCAAACAGCACTACCAGCAGTTGCTGCCACTACTACTGCGAGCATTACAATGCGCCCCATGCGTTTGAGGCTGCGACGATGTGCCTGCTTTTTGATGGCAGGATTGGTGCGGCGTTGATTGGACCGACTCATGCAACATCCCCCGACTCATCTGCAGCAAAGCGGTGTTCGAGTGTTGTACTCTCCAGCATGCGCAAACAGAGGGAGGTGAAATCGATACCTGCGGCGGCGGCGGCTTTAGGCAGCAAACTGGTTTCGGTCATGCCTGGAATAGTATTAATCTCTAGGATCACTGGTTCACCGCCGGATGGAACAATCATGTCCACACGTGGTGCGCCACTGCAACCGCATATTTTCACTGCCTGTTCAGCGCGTTGCATACAATGGCGCAGTGTCTCCGCAGGTAAACGGGCCGGGCAAAAGTATTCGGTTGCACCGGCGGTGTATTTGGATGCGTAATCATACACCCCGGAATGCGGAGCGACTTCAACAGGCATCAGAGCCTTTCCATGCAATACGGATACTGCAATTTCCACCCCATGAACCGGTAGTTCAGCCATCCATTGGCTTGAATTTTGCAGCGATAGGGCGTGCCAATCGGATGCGGAGTGCAGATGATGTAAGCCAATGCTTGAGCCTTCGGCCACAGGTTTGATAAATACCGGATAACGTGCCGCCCCCTCTGTTGTAATATTGATATCTACCGGCGTTTGTAAGCCTGCCTGCCTGAGCAGCTGTTTACACAACAGTTTATGCATACACACGGCTGAAGCAGTCACACCGGAACCGGTGTAGGGGATATTCATAGTCTCCAGTAGCCCCTGTATGCAGCCATCTTCTCCCAGTGTTCCATGCAAGGCGATAAAGGCCGTTTGAATATTGGCGTGTTGAATCTCTGTAGCCCATTGCTGTGATGTATCACTGCTGAGATGAATCGCCTCCACATCAACAGCTGCAGTTTGCAGTGCAGCGTATACAGCAGCTCCTGATTTTAACGAGATATCGCGCTCAGCAGAAGTGCCGCCCATCAACACACCAACCCGGCCATAGGCACTATAAGCAGCACACATCATGATAGTAGACCTCCGGTTTCGTTATCCATGCATTCACTGTCGCTGATCAAACGCACCTCCGGCTCCAGTTCGATGCCGGTTTGCTCTTTCACAAGTAACTGAGCGCGTTTAATCAGAGCCAGAATATCAGCACTGCTGGCATCCCCTTCATTGACGATGAAATTGGCATGCTTCTCAGAAATGCGTGCACCTCCGATGCTAAAACCTTTTAATCCGGTCGCTTCAATCAAACGGGCAGCATGATCGCCATCCGGATTTTTAAATACTGAGCCGCAGTTCGGTTGTGCTAACGGTTGTGTAGCAGAGCGACGGCTACGCATGCTGCGCATGCGTTCACGAATCTGTTCAGGGCTATCCGGGTGCAAGGTGAAGATTGCTGATAAAACGATGCTGCCAACGGGTAAGTCAGTGTGGCGATAACTGAAATTCAATGTTTCGGCTTTGATGCTCTGCACCTCACCAGTGGGTAACAGTACTTCAACCTGTATCAAACAATCAGATACCTGTTGTGCAAAACAACCGGCATTCATGGCCACGCCGCCACCAATATCGCCGGGCACAGTGGCCATAAACTCGCAACCGCTCAGGCCATGGTCAGCGCACTGACGGGCAAGCCGACCCATGCGGGATCCGGCTTCAGCACGAACAGTGAAAGCGTCAAATTCAGTACTGTTCAGATCACTTAAATCGATGACCAAGCCATCATAACCGGTGTCCTGAATAAGCATATTGCTACCCCGTCCAAGTGCTAAAATACGCACATTAGAAGGGCATAAAAGCATGGCATCAATCACTGCAGCACGATCCTTGGGCCTGAAAAACCACCTGGCGGCGCCGCCCACTGCCAGCGTGGTATGGCGTGCCATGGGTTCATGTTCAACGAGTGTACCAAGCTGGCTGATCTGTTGAGACCAGTCATCTGTTTGTAGTGCAGTGGTGCTGGCTCTGTTCATACCGTCACCTCTTCACGCAGCTGGCTGGCCAGACTGCCAATAGAGCCTGCTCCCATCATCAATACGATATGCCCCTCTGCTAATGCTGTCTGTGCCAACGTGCGAGCATCTTCAAGATCATCCAACAGAGATACTCCGCGATGACCACGCGCAATCATGCCTTCTTGCATAGATGCACTGTCCACGCCTTTGATGGCTGCTTCACTGGCGGCATAGATGGGTAGTAGTGCGACTTCATTGGCCGCATCAAATGACCCCATAAATTCATCCATTAAATCACGTGTACGTGTAAAACGATGCGGTTGGAAAATGGCTACGATATGTCGATCAGGCCAGCAATCACGCGCTGCCGTTAATGTGGCCATCACCTCTTTGGGATGATGGGCATAGTCATCCACCAATACACCTTCGCCGACCTGTGTGCGCTGGAAACGACGTTGAATACCTTCAAATGATGCCAATGCATCACGAATAGTTTCAATTTCAATGCCCAGATCCAATAACACAGCAATCGCAGCCAATGCATTCTCTGCATTGTGGCGTCCTGGCATGGGTAGGCGGAAACTACCCAGCTTGCCAAACTCTCGACTGGCAGCGGTAAACAGTTGCCCGTTGCCATCGGCTTGTGTGTGCAGCAAATGGATATCTGCCTGCGGGCTACTGCCATAGGAAGTAACCGGTTTATGCAGACCGGCTCTGAGTGCTGCTACATTGGGATGTTCATGATGCAGCACGACACGACCATAAAACGGCACCAGGTTGACGAACGTGACGAAGGCCTGCATCAATGTGTCAAAGTCGCCATAATGATCCAGATGTTCGGGGTCAATATTACTAACGACAGCAATGGTTGGAGACAAACGCAGGAAGGAACCATCACTTTCATCCGCTTCTGCCACCAGCCAGGGACTGGCACCGAGACGGGCATTATTGCCACAGGCAGTTAAACGACCGCCAATGATATAGGTGGGATCCAGGCCAGCTGCTTCCATGCCATGGGCAATCAGAGAGGTCATGGTGGTTTTGCCATGGCTACCTGCGACTGCGATGCCCTGTTTCATGCGCATCAGTTCAGCCAACATATCGGCACGCGGAATGACTGCTACGCCACGCTTTTGAGCAGCAGCAATCTCCGAGTTATCATGATCAATGGCGGAAGAGACAACTACAACCTGAGCATCACCAAGATTTTCTTCACGATGTCCGACAAAGACATTAATACCAAGGCTGCGCAGCCGTTTCACATTCGGGCTTTCAGTCGCATCACTGCCCTGCACGTTAAAACCTTGATTATGTAACAGCTCGGCAATACCGGACATGCCGATACCACCAATACCGATCAAATGGATGCACTGCACACGTGTTTTCATGCATGCACCCCCTTGTCCTGTCGCTGTTTTGGAAGATGCAACAAGAGGCCAGGCAGATATTCTCCAATGACCTTCAGCTGCTTCTCGCGCGCGTCAAATGGCGCAACATCCAGGGCTGCCTGACTCATTCGCTTTAATGCGACCGTATCAAACAGATGGTTATCAATATGCTTTGCCAGCGTGTCTGGTGTTAATGATTTTTGATTCAATACAACTGCAGCACCGGCATTGGCCAGCGCATTGGCATTATGGCGTTGATGATCATCGGCAGCATGTGGCAAGGGCACAAACAGTGTTGGCAGCCCACAACATGCCGCTTCACTGACTGTCATTGCTCCAGCACGCGCAACCATGGCATCACCGCTGGCATAAAAGCCTGCCATATCATCACAGAACGGTAGTACTTCGGCCTTGATATTCGCCTGTACATACATCTCAGTCACCGCTTGTAGCCTCTTTTTATCAGCCCCAACAATATGAGTGACGACAAATTCACGCCCTTCGCGCATTAACAGCTGACAGGCTTCGGGTACGGTTTGATTCAAAATCAGTGCACCTTGTGAACCTCCCAGTACCAACAGGCGTGGTGGTGTATGTGTGTGCCAGCGGGTGGCGGCAATCTGTTCGCGAACGATATTTCCGGTCACAACAGTGTGAACGTGTGCGTGCATATGCTTAGATGCGTCAGAAAAGCCCAGCATAATACAACGACAAAAGCGGGCCAGGGTGCGATTGACCAGACCTGGCATAGCATTTTGTTCACACAATACGACGGGGATTCGGCTGATCAAGGCTGCGGCAACACCGGAAATGCTGGCATAACCACCAACACCGACCAGCAGATCGGGGCGTTCAGTTTTCCAGCTGCGGCGAATTGTGAGCACTGCTTTTGGCAATTCCCATAGTAATACGCGTAAGCGTTGCCATAGACCGGCACCTTTGACACCGTGCATGGTTAGTAATTGCACCTTTTCACCACGTTCAGGCAACAGTTTTGCTTCGAGCCCTCGTTCTGCACCAATAAAGGTTATCTGCAGTTCAGGCCATTTTGCGCGCGCAGCATCAGCCAGTGCCAGGGCAGGCATGACATGACCACCGGTGCCACCACCGGCGATACAGAGGATAGGAGCGCGACTCAAAACAGGTGCTCCAGGCCATCATCTATAGACTGGTTACGTGGAGCAGTTGCAGCGGTTTTTGGCACCGCTGTTTTGCGTTTTCGACTGATTGTAGCACGTTTTTCATGGCGTTTATTGCCAGGCATATGGCGCTGAACAGACAAGACCAACCCCAACAGGATGCATTCACCGAACAAAGCACTGCCACCATAGGATACAAACGGCATCGGCATACCTTTGGTTGGCAACAAGCCCATGGCGGCACCGAGATTAATCATCAGGGCAGTGCCAAGCATCATTACACAGCCGATAATAAGCAGACGAGAGAATATCTCTTCGCAACGAATCGCCAGCCAGATTGCCCTGCCAAGCAAGACTGAAAATACAATCAGTATAGATAAAATACCGGCTAAACCAAGCTCCTCACCAATGCTGGCGGAGATGAAGTCGGTAAAGACTTCAGGTAGATAGAACAGTTTCTGTACACCTTGACCAACACCTGTGCCAAACAGACCGCCGCTACCAAAGGCAATCATCGATTGAATCAACTGATAACCGCTGCCGTAGGGGTCACTCCATGGTTCCAGAAAGCTGGTCAGGCGTTGCATACGATAAGGTGCGGCCACCATTGCGATGCCAGCGACAGGTGCAAAGGTAAGCAGTAGCAAAGACATATGACGAATAGGTACACCGCCAACAAACCACATGGCAAAACAGACACTTGATAGCAGCACAGCACTGCCGAAGTCAGGCTGAAGCAATAACAGGGACAACGATACGCCCAACACAACCAGCATGGGTGCAAGGCCTGAGGAAAAATGCTTCAAGCGCTCTGGGTAGGAACTCATATAATAGGCCATGTATATGATGACAGCCGGTTTCAATAGTTCGACAGGTTGCAGTGTGAGCCCGAACAGTGAAAACCAGCGTTGCGCACCATTAATTTCCCGACCCAGACCAGGGATCAAGACAGCAATCATCAATACCACACCACATCCTAGCAATGGCAATGCAATCGCACGCCACCAATTCACATTGATGCGGGACAAGCTCCATATGATCAGCAGGCCGATAGGGATATAGATCAGCCAATGGCTGATAATACGCAGCGGATCACCATAACGTACTTCTGCGACACTGATGCTGGTGCTGTAGACCATTAAGATGCTGAAACTTAACAGTGCGATCACACAGCCGGTCAACACAGGATCCAGTGGAGACAGGTTTTTAGTGGCCGGCTTGCTCATGACGCTTGTCCACTTTCAAGAGCTTGTACTGCTGCTGCAAAGTCATTGCCGCGTTGCATATAGTTTTTAAACTGGTCCTGACTGGCTGCTGCCGGAGAGAGTAATACAGGTATGCCGCTTTGTGTCTGTGCCGCCTGTTTTACTGCCTGCTGAATCGTTTTTACAAATTTATAAGAGACACCAGCAAGCTCTGCTAACTGGACAAAAGGCTTGGCCTCAGTGCCAATAATAAAGATCTGTTCGACATGGTTTGCCACGGCAGACTTTAAAGGTATGACATCCAGACCTTTACGCAGACCACCGCAAATCCAGATGACCTGATGAAAGGATGTTAGCGCCGCCTTGGCAGCATCAGGGTTGGTGGCTTTGGAGTCATTAAACCATTCACGCCCCATAACGATGCCGAGTGACTGCAAGCGGTGCGGCAACCCTCTGAATGAAGTTAGCGACTGGCGAATCACACTGGCTGTAAGGCCATAGTCGGCGGCAGCCTGTGCAGCAACGGCAAGGTTCAAGTGCTGATGCATGCCTTGCGCAGGTAGGTCATCGGAGCTGATCAGATGTGCAGTATTATAATGATGCCAGAACAGGTGCCATGAACCATCGTCATGCAACTGCAGGCCTGAGTCGAGGCTGTCAGATGAACCCATGCCAAAGCGACGCACAAACACACCACGTTCCTGTAATCTCTTGGCCAGCGCATCCCAATGGCTGTCGGCCGGTAACATGGCTTTATCATCTTCACCCTGGCGTGCAAAGAGCTGCAGTTTTGCAGCTTCATAGGCCGCCATATCGGTATGCATATCGGCATGATCTGGTTGCACATTCAATAAAGCAGCCCAGTGTGGATGGATAGGATTAGCACGCTCAATTTGGAAACTGGATAGCTCAAGCACCACGCGTTGCGGGTAGCTATCTTGCATCAAATCCAGCATGGGCGTACCAATATTGCCACCGGCCTCAATGCCGCCTGGTAATACATCCAACATGGTACTAATCAGTGATACTGTTGTGGTTTTGCCATTGGTGCCTGTGATAGCAATTAAATTGCCCCGGTACTGTTGGGCGAACAATTCCAGGTCACCATACATTGCCACATTGGCACGGCGCAACTCTTCTAGTACGGGGTGGTGCCAGTTGACCCCGGGACTGACAATGAGGCGGGAGAATTGTTTTAATAGATCCGCATTGAGTGGCCCGGTGTGAAGTTCGATTGTCTCTTCATCAGGCATTGCTATATCGATGCATGCATCTGTTGATTCATCAAATGCGCTACAAGCAATGCCCTGTGCGAGAAGAAAGCGCGCCACAGCCTGGCCAGTTTTGCCCATGCCGATAATTGCTGTTGCATCAGCATGGTCAGATGCATGATCAGGCGCATGATTCAACGGCGCGCTCATCTGATCTTCAAGGTGGATAGAGCCACCAATGCCAAAAGAATGGAAATAATCCAGAAGCGCACAATAACCTTGGGTTCCGGCCAGCCCTTTAATTCATAATGATGATGAATAGGGGCCATGCGGAATACACGTTTGCCTGTTAATTTAAAGCTTGCCACCTGTACCATCACCGATACGGCCTCCAGTACAAACAGGCCACCGGCAATAGCGAGCAGAAATTGTTGATGCACTGCGCAGGCCACGAAACCCAGCGCCCCACCGAGTGCTAATGCACCTACATCGCCCATAAATACTTGCGCGGGATAGGTGTTGAACCAGAGGAAACCAAGACAACTGCCGACCAGAGCGCCACAGAATACTGCCAGTTCTCCTGAGCCGGGCACAAAGGGGATCATTAAGTAGGCCGAGAATTTGGCATGCCCGGCCAGATATACGACCACTGCCAGAGCGCTGGCGACCATGAATGTCGGCGCTACCGCCAGCCCATCCAGCCCATCGGTCAAGTTTACCGCATTGGATGAACCCACCAGTACAAACAGGACGAAGAGCACATAGAACCAGCCCATATCCCATTGCATATTAAAAAACGGTATATCAACAATAGGGTCAGTCATGATCATCAACCCGCCTGCAGCGATACCGCCAAACAGACATTGTAATAACAGCTTCCAGCGACCGGCTAAACCTTTGGGATCGTGACGAATGATTTTCAGATAGTCATCCCACCATCCAATCAGGCCAAAACCCAGTGTTACCAGTAGCGCTAGCCAGATGAAACCGTTGGTTAGATCAGTCCACAATAGTGTGGTGATGGTTAATGAGAACAAAATGAGCAGGCCACCCATGGTTGGCGTACCCTGTTTGATCAAATGTGTTTGTGGCCCGTCATGACGAATGGGTTGTCCTTTGCCCTGATGTTTTTTTAGCCAGCGAATAAAAAATGGCCCCAAGACCCAGCACAGCACCAGAGAGGTGACCAAGGCGTATACGGTGCGGAACGTAATGTACTGAAACAGATTGAAAAATGAATATTGATCCGCCAGTGGATAAAGCAGGTTATAGAGCATGTGTTGCCTCCTGCTTGCTCAATAGCTGCACCACTTTTTCTAACTGCATTGAACGCGATGCTTTGATTAATACGGTGTCCTTGTTCGTGAAAGATACAGCGGCCAGAACCGCAAGTGCTTCATCGGTCGTGGCACACCAGTGTGCCTGATGGTGTAGTGCTGCCAGCGCATGCATGTGCGTTCCGATAAGATAGAGATGATCCACACCTGTTACATCCAGATCCTTATGCGCTGATTCAGCAATTTCACCCAGCTCGGCCATATCGCCCAGAATGGCAATTCTATTACCTTCAAGTGCAGACAATGTATCAATGGCCGCCTGCATGGAAACCGGATTGGCATTGTAACAATCATCCAAAATAACAGCACCATTTTTGCCAACAGAGGGTCGTAAACGCCCTGCTGATGGTTGCCAGCCAGCCATGGCTTTGGCAACACGACTTAAAGATACCTGCTGCTGATTGGCATGCAGATGACGCAGTATAATGGCGGTAGCAAAGGCGAGATTGGAGGCCCAGTGCGCCGCAGGTAAGGGTAATCTGATGGACGCTTGCTGATTCTGATATGTCAGTTGCAAATCACAGCCGTTGAGCTGCCAGCTGACCTGACCATCATGATGTTGATCAATAGCGAGGCTTTGATTGGGTAGTTTGATATGATTGGCTTTCAGCAAGGCTGTAACACCGACTCCCAAACCACACCAGTCGGCACCTTCAAGCAATAGCGCTTTTTCGCTAACAATGCTTGCCAAGTCACCAAGCCCTTCTGCATGCGCTTCTGTAATGCCTGTAAGCAGAGCAATATCGGGCTGAACAATGGCAGCCAATCGCGACATTTCACCTGTTTCGCTGATGCCACATTCAATGATGGCGATATCAGCATCATCAGGTACGGCAAGCAGCGTTTGCGGTACGCCTATCAAATTATTGAGATTGGCATGGGTGGCGGCGACATGAAGGCCCAGTTCAGCAAAGCCTAATTCAAGCATAGAGCGCAGACTGGTTTTGCCGTATGAACCGCTAATGGCGATGACTGAGGTGTCCGTTAATTGCAAACGCCAGGCATGGGCAATATCGCCGAAGGCTTGCAGCGTATCGTTTACCTCAAGCACGCTGTTATCTAATTTTTGCTCCGACCATAAACGCACACCAGCCTGATCGCCAATCAAGGCCAAAGCCTGATCAGCCACGCCTGCAGCAAAAGTATGACCATCAAAGTGTGGGCCACGCAGAGCAATGAATGCCTCTCCGGCCTGGAAGTCACGGGTGTCCGTCATCACCTTGTGCAGTGATTCCGGCACCGCGCCATGCCAATGGCCGGCTGTAGCGCGCTGTATGTCAGCTCCGCTTAATTTCATCTGCCGGTTGCCTCGTATTTCCGATGCAGATACTTCTCTGCCATGCTGGCATCACCCCATGGCAGGCGCTGCCCACCGATATCCATGTAGGCTTCGTGTCCTTTACCGGCAATGACCAACAGATCTCCATCCTGTATAGCAGCAATGGACTCTGCGATGGCCAGCTCCCGATCCAGCTGCAGATGTACTTCAGCCTTGTAAGGCTGATGCGTGCCCGTTTGGCGCATGCCTGCTTCAATTTCAGATACAATTACAGCAGGCACTTCTCCACGTGGGTTGTCAGAGGTAATCCATACCACATCAGCCAGATCAACGGCTATTTCACCCATCTGCGGGCGTTTCTCTCGATCACGCTCTCCGCCACAGCCAAAGAGTACAATCAGGCGTTTGCGAGCCAGTTTGCGAGTGGCCTTTAGGCAGCTCTCCAGTGCTTCCGGTGTGTGGGCATAGTCGATGTAAACCTGACCCAAACCCGCATCAAGCTCCTGCATGCGGCCCGGAGGGGCGCTGATATTACGCAATAGAGCTGGCAATTCCGCCAGTGGAACGGCCATGGAAACCATCAGTGTTAATGCAACACAGGCAACATTTTCAGCATGGAAGTCACCGAGAGGGATATCTTCAATCACCACTTCTTCGTCACGGCTTTTTAGACGCAACAGCCCCGGCAGTTCTTGTTCCCAGGCCAGATCAACATCATCGCGGAACAGGCCATGGCCATACCAGCAGGCTTGTTCGGGCGCATACTCCCGAATATCAGCATGATCGGCATTGGCGATCACATTGCCACCATGTGATGCTGTTTGCTGAATAAACTTGGCTTTGGTCGCAAGGTAGGGGGCATAACCACCATGATCCTGCAGATGATCGTGACCCATATTGGTCCATATGGAGGTATTAAAATCGAGCCCGGCGATGCGCTCCTGAGCAATGCCATGCGATGATATTTCACAAGCAACGGCATGCACATCAGCCAGGCAGGCGGATGCCAGCATGGCATGCATGGTCAACAGAGAGGGGGTGGTATTGCCGATGTCGCGAATATCATTGTTATCACGCATCCAGCCAAGCGTGCCACAACTCCAGACAGGTTTGTCTTGAAAACGGGTCAATGCTTCGCGCAACATCCATGCCACGCTGGTTTTTCCATCGGTGCCTGTAATGCCGTAATAGTGGCTGCCTGCACCTTCAGTGTGAAACATACGGCGCAGCAGCTGACCTGCTTGCAGCATGCCACCCAACTGCAGTACCGGTAAAGCGGTTTGTACGTTCACACCAACAGCAATGATAGCTACAGCCCCCTTGGCTTCTGCGACCGCTGCATATGCGCTGGCTTGTTCCTGACTGCGAGGCAAGCACAGCAGTGCATATCCAGGCCTGGCAAAACGGGAGTCGTCACATATACCCAGGATGCTGATATCTTCTTCGCTAGGTGTGTCGGCAACATTGATATGGCCAAGTTTATAAGCCAGTTCGCTGAGAGAAAAACCGCGCTCAAGTTCGGTGGCGCGGGTTTGCGCCGACTGTTTCATATTCGTATCACTCATTCAACCAAACCTCAAGTGTTTCACCATGTTTTAATGCGCTGGTGGCGACTGGTTTTTGCCGTGTCACCCAGCCGGATCCGTGCACATGTAGTCTGAACCCACGTTGGGCAGAAAAACGTCTAACTTCGCGCATGGACATGCCAAATAGCGGTTCGGCATCAAGCATCGATTGCTCCGCAGCGATGGGCATGGTGCGCCATGTGGTGGTGGTATCGATCTGGCCAGCCTGTTCGTTACCCATGCCACCTGAGTGGGCTGAGATACCAAGGTAAGGTAGCGCGCTTTCTGCAATATTGCGGAATATTGGGGCAGCAACCTGACCGCCATAAATACTCTTTTTCGGCTCATCAACCAGCACCACAATCACCAGCTGAGGGTCATTGACGGGAGCGAAACCGGCAAATACGGCGTTATATTTACCCTTGCTGTAACCACCTCTTGGGTTTGGTTTTTGTGCCGTTCCTGTTTTGCCGGCCACACGATAGCCGGCTGGAACTGCCTTTGAGCCAGTGCCATCTTCACTGGTTGCATATTCCAGCATCTGGGTAACCTGGTGTGCGATACTGGTGCTCATCGCGCGTGTAGGTGCCTGTTGTCCGAGGCGATTAGCAAACAGTGTAGGAGGCATGAATAAACCATCATTGGCCAATACGGAAAATGCCGTCGCGAGTTGCAACGGCGTGACAGCGATACCCTGTCCGAAAGCTATATTGGCAGTTTCGACTGACCCCCAGCGTTCGGGGGGTAGTACAATGCCAGGGGACTCTCCACTTAATCCGGTGCCACTGCGGCTTCCAAAACCGGCTTTTGTCATCATTTCGTGCAAGGAATCGGCACCAATATCCAGCGCCATTTTGGCAGATCCGATATTGCTGGAGTGAACCAGCACGCCGGTAACATCCAGCCACTCTTCAGGATGATCATCGTGAATGGTGTAATCGGCGATTTGCATCGAGCCTTTTTCACAATAAATCTGTGTATCCGGTTGCCAGCGCCCGGTTTCGAGTGCAGCTGCAATGGTAAATGGCTTCAGTGTTGAGCCGGGCTCGAAGACATCCGTAATGGCTCGGTTGCGCCATTCACTCGGATGATAGTGGCGGAAGTTGTTGGGGTTATAACCAGGCCAGCTGGCCATCGCTAAAATGGCACCATCTTTCGGGCGCATTACAACAACTGATCCTCCCTTAGCATTTTGGCTACGCACACCCTCGGCCAATGCTGCATAGGCAATGCTTTGAATGGATGCGTCCAGTGTCAGGGTAATGGGCTGGCCTGCTTGAGGTGCCCGCAGCCAGCGCCCTCCCGGCAATGAATGGCCACGCGCGTCGCGTCTGACCTGGCGTAAGCCAGCTTCGCCAGAGAGCTGAGCATTCCATGTGCGCTCAATGCCTTCAAGCCCGCGCCCATCAATGCCAACAAAGCCGAGCAGATGGCCGGTTTCAGGCCCGAGCGGATGATAGCGCTGCCATTCAGACTCCTGACGCACGCCGGGAATACCCAAGGCCATGACTTTTGCAGCCACGGTTGGTGGAACCTGCCTAGCCAGCCAGACGAAGCCTTTGCGTTTAGCCAGCTTGCGCTGCAGCTTTTTATGCGGCATACCGAGCGCTCGGGCCAGCGCGTTGATGCGATCAGAGGGGATTTCATCCGCCATGGCAGCCAGCGAAGGTACTTGTACGCTTTCGGCTAGCATGCGCCCTTTTTGATCAAGAATTGGGCCGCGTGGGGCTACGGCAGTGAACTGACGGTAGCGCTGTTTTTCGGCCAGATTGCTCAGGTGGTCTGCTTGAAGCCACTGTAAATCGACGGCGCGCAGTGCCAGCATCAGAATGCCCAGCGCCAATAACCCAGCTATCGCTTCAATGCGGCGGCGAATAAACGTATCCTCGTTGTTCTTCACGGACGCATGACCTGCATCGGTTTTGGTGGCGCCATATTTAACGAATCACGCGCGTATTGGCGTAGTCGTTCTGGCCGTGTGAGGCTTGCGACTTCAAGGCGAAAGCCACTTGATTCCTGTTCAATGGCCTTTTTTTCAGTTGCCATACGCTGGTTTTCAAGCGAAAGCTCATAACGCATGTGTGACAGCCATATTAAACAGCCGGCCAGTGCCACCACGCCAGCAGGGATAAGCAACCAGGGTCTGAGCCAGGCGCGCATCAGTGAAATCCGCCGCAATATCCGGCTAGTTTTGTGGATTCTTCATCCGTTAGTCGTTGTGCTACACGCAGCATAGAAGAGCGGCTACGGGGGTTCTCTGACAGCTCCTGCTCATTCGCTCTGAGTGGTTTTTTCTGCAGCCAGCGCATGCTTGGTTTTTTGCCGCACACGCACATTGGCATTTCAGGAGGACATGTGCAGGGGCGCACTGCTGATTCAATGAGGTCGCGAATGCGCCTGTCTTCACCGGAATGGAAGGAGATGACAGCCAGTTTGCCACCCGGGGTTAGTAGTGAGATCGAAGCCTGGATGGCAGTATCAATCTGATCCATTTCACCATTTACCCAGATACGCAGGGCCTGAAAGGTGCGCGTGGCTGGATGGGTGCTACCGTAGCGCGCTTGTTTAGGCACAGCGTGAAAGCAGATGTTTTCCAAATCAGACGTCGTGTTCAGCGCACGGTTGTGTTTGGCCTTAAATATCGCACCGACAATGCGACGGGCATAACGCTCGTCGCCAAAGCTGCGCAGTATATCGACCAGTTCACGTTCGGATACGTGATCCAGCATACGACTCAATGGTTGCCCTCTGTCCGTATCCATACGCATATCCAGAGGGCCGTCGTGCCTGAACGAAAAGCCGCGTTCAGCGTTATCCACTTGCGGCGAGGATACTCCGAGGTCAAAGCCTATGCCGTTCACTGTGTCGCATGCCTGATGTTCAAGTGTGGATGCGATTTCTGCGAAGGGGCTATGAAAAATAGTGAATCGGCTGTCTTGTTGTTCGAGCACTCTTCCTGCGGCAATTGCTTCAGGGTCTCTGTCGAACGCGAACAGTCGAGCTCTACTTGTGAGGCGTTCGAGCAATGCCCTGCTATGGCCTCCACGGCCAAAGGTGCAGTCAACATAGATGCCATCCGGATCGGAGAGTATTGCATCGATAAAAGCATCGCGGAGTACCGGGATGTGTTCGGGATATTGTTCGGTGATATCCACATCAGATATCCAGTTCGAAGTCTTGCAATACAGCCAGATCTGTTTTCAGCTGCTTGTCCCAGCTCTCTTTGTCCCAAACTTCAAAGGTTTCGCCGGTGCCGGCAAAATGCACGGAACGGGACAGCGATGCATGTTCGCGAAGTACGCCAGCCAACAGAATGCGACCCTGTTTATCCGGGGAAAACAGCTGCGATGGCGTGATAACAGCACGTTTGAAGTGGGGTTTTAGCTTGGCGGGCATCTCTTTGATGGCTGCCTGTAGGCGTTTCCACTCACGTGTGGGGTAAGCGATGAGGCAAGCGGTGTTGTGTGAGCGGGTGATGATCAGTTGGCCATCAGCGTGATGGGTCTTCAGCGTATCACGAAAAGGAGCCGGGATACTAACGCGGCCCTTCTCATCCATGTTATTGCTGAACTCACCTTGAAACATCGTGTTGCTGGCCTCTCCCTGTGGTTGGATGGGTTGTTTACCCACCATTCCCCACTAAATGCCAATAGTGTCCCCTGTGCAACCCTTGTCAACCCACTTTTTACTATATGTTATCGGCTTGAAACAATTAGCCACACGTAAATTCTGTGTTGTTCGCATGCTTTTCGCGGGAGGGGAGATATGAGGATAGGGGTGGTGGTTCTGAGTTGAAGTTATTGGGCGAATCTAAATTCAGTCAATCAATCAGTTGCTTATGCTTTATTACTAATGCTTTTAATCAGCAGTAGGTGCTGTCTGTTTATATTTGAGGTGAGATGAATGGGTCGTTTGTCGCGATATGTGAGAAAACACATTGCGGAGGCTTGTGACATTCACGCAAATTATCGCTTGGTTGCTTTTTTGTCAGGCATTGTGGGTGTAATATGAAACTTGACCCGATAAGTACTTTCACGATAATGCGCGCCTGCTTGAAAGTGGCTCGGAGGAAATATGCAGCGACACTGGCTGGTGACATTGCAAAAGGTTTCATCTTCTGGCCGAAGCTGGGATGCTGATGTTCCCAAGCCACTGTTGCAAGATGAGACCTGTGGTTCAGTGAATGTGTTGCAGGGTTTGACAGCGGATGTTCACTGGCGTTTGGCGTTGAGTCGGGTGGGTAAGCTGTTTCATCTCAATGGTGACTGGAAAGCTTCTTTAATGCGCGACTGCAGTCGCTGTAATGCTGAGTTTGAATGGTCAACAGCAGGCAAGACTGAACGTTTTTTTCAGTTTGGATCCGCCGCAAAAGAGAAGGGTGACGAGCAGGGGCGTGATGAAGAAGATCTGCGCTCATATGATTTTATTGCCAAGCCGGGTGAGATTAATTTGCTCGATGTATTGCGTGAAGATGTTTGGCTGGCTTGGAAGGCTGATGTAATTTGCAGTGATTCATGCCAAGGCCTGTGTCAGGGTTGCGGTGTGAATTTAAATGCTGAAGCTTGTCAGTGCGAGCAGGATGATAGTAACAATCCCTTCGCTGCTTTGCGTGGCTTGAAGTTGGATGGTTAGTTAGTAATTATAGTTTTTAAAAATGGATCCAGCTGGATCCATCTTGTAGGAGAGTAAGATGGCAGTACCAAAGAGAAAAACCAGTGTATCCAAACGTAAAATGCGTCGTTCGCATCACGCAATCGTTCCAGCAGGCATGTCTGAGTGTCCTGAATGTGGCGAAATGATGCGCCCGCATCACGCATGCCCGCATTGCGGCACGTATAAGGGCCGTGAAGTAAAGTCTTCAGCTGAAGACTGATCTGAAAGATCATCACCTTGGCTGAATCTGACATCGCCTCCAGTGCGACTGCTCCAATAAAGGACGATATTCGATTATTGGTTGATGGGCATGGCGGTGATAGTGCACCGACTATGGTGATTGAAGCGCTAAAAATGGCGCTTGCTAAAACATTTGCTCGCCAGTTTGATAGCCCTATCAAGTTTGGTATTGTCGGTCAGGAAGAGCTCATTCGCCCACTTTTGCAGCTGCACGGTCTCCAAGACCGTGTTGTTTTGGTTGCCTCTACAGATGTTGTTGGCATGTGCGATTCACCTTCGCATGCCTTGCGGCGTAAAAAAGAGTCATCTATTCATGTCGGCGCACGTTTGGTTCGCGATGGTGAGTGGGATGCCCTGGTTAGTGCTGGTAATACCGGCGCACTGATGGCGATTTCCAAGCTACTGTTGAGAATGGTGCCAGGTATTGATCGTCCGGCCATCGCTTCAATGATTCCGGCCGTGGATAATGGCCGCACCCTGATGCTGGATGCCGGTGCCAATTCTGAATGCACGTCTGATCATCTGGTTCAATTTGCGATCATGGGTAGCTGTTATTTGCAGGCTACTGAAGGCATTGAAAGCCCACGTGTTGGGTTGCTGAATATCGGCAGCGAAGAGATTAAAGGCACGGATGTGATCAAATTAACATCCAGCAAATTATCTGACACAACGCTGAATTATATCGGTAATGTTGAAGGTACTGATCTGTTTGGTGATAAGGTGGATGTGGTTGTCTGTGATGGTTTTGTTGGCAATGTGGCGTTGAAAACCATGGAAGGCACCGCGCGCTTTCTGGCCAATAGTATGAAACAGGAACTTACATCAGGTCTTATTTCCAAGGCTGGCGCATTGATTGCTAGGCGTGCCTTGAAACGTTTTAAGGATAAGGTAAATCCAGGCAAATATAATGGTGCCCCATTGCTTGGACTGAATGGTATTGTGGTGAAAAGCCATGGTGGCGCAGATGCCGATAGCTTTGTCAGCGCTATTGCGGTTGCGGCTCGCGAAGTCAGTGAAAGCCTTACGGATCGTATTTCCGAATCAGTACAGGAGCAGTTAGAATTATGACTCTTGCCTCAGTTCATATCACCGGCATCGGCGGTTATCTGCCTGAACGCATTATGACCAATGCGGACTTGGAAAAACTGGTTGATACTACCGATGAATGGATTGCTGAGCGCACGGGTATTCGTCAGCGTCATATTATTGCCGAAAATCAGATGACATCTGATCTGGCTGTTGAGGCAGCCAACATGGCTCTGCTGGATGCTGGCATTACTATTGATGATATCGATGCGCTGGTGGTTGCGACGACTACGCCCGATATGATTTTCCCGGCCACTGCAACGGTGGTGCAAAGTAAGCTCGGTGGTAAAGACTTTCCGGCCTGGGATGTGCAGGCGGTTTGTTCAGGGTTTGTTTATGGCTTAGCTCATTTGGAAGGCATGATGCGCGCTGGTATGTACAAGCGCGTGCTGATGATTGGTGCTGAATCGATGTCCCGTATTGTGGATTGGACTGACCGTGGTACCTGTATTCTATTTGGTGATGGTGCCGGTGCGGTTGTGTTGGAAGCGCGTTCCCCTGATGCAGAAAATGGTTTGATCGGTTCTGTGCTGCATGCCGATGGTTCGTATCGAGATTTGTTAAAAGCAGATCATCCGCATCCGAAATTAAGCCCTGAGATGCATCATCAAAAAGTCGATTTCCGTATTGATTCTGCTGGCACTGCGGCTGTAGAAATGAAGGGCAATGAAGTGTTCCGAGTTGCTGTCACCAAGCTTGGTTCGGTGGTCAAAGAAATTCTGGCTGAATATGAACTAAACGACTCCGATATTGATTGGCTGGTGCCGCATCAGGCCAATATTCGTATTGTGAAGGCGACAGCTAAAAAGCTGAAGATGGATCTGGACCGTGTTGCATTAACGGTATCCAAACATGGCAATACCTCATCGGCCAGCGTGCCGCTGGCGCTTAATGACCTGTACCGCACAGGTAAGCTTGAGAAAGGGCAATTGATTTTACTTGAAGCGTTTGCGGGTGGATTCGCCTGGGGTGCCAACCTGCTGCGTTGGTCGAAGTGATCAGGAAATAGTCGAAGACTTCTGCCGCAGTTGAATGATTAAAACGAATGAAGGATGTAAACGTGACTGATTTTGTATTTCTATTTCCCGGTCAGGGATCACAATCCAAAGGTATGCTGGATGCATTTGATGGCATTGATGTTGTAAAGCGTACGCTGGAAGAGGCATCGGATGCGCTTGGTTACGATATGGCCGCCCTTATGCGTGATGATGCCGATAATCAGCTCAGGCAGACACAATTTACCCAGCCTGCACTGTTGACTGCTTCAACAGCCATGCTGCGTTTATGGCAGCAGCAGAATGGCTCGACCCCTGTGCAGGTGGCAGGTCACTCACTCGGTGAGTATTCTGCACTGGTTGCAGCTAGTGCCATTGATTTTACTGATGCTGTGAAGCTGGTCTCATTTCGTGGCAAAGCTATGACCGAAGCGGTGCCTGCTGGCGTGGGTAGTATGGCAGCGATTTTAGGCTTGGCTGATGATGTCATTGGTGATCTATGTGCCACGGTTTCAGACGAAAATCATAAAGTATGGGCAGCAAACTTTAACTGCCCCGGTCAGTTGGTTGTGGCAGGTCATACGGCAGCTGTTGAGCGCCTCATGGTGGCGGCAAAAGAGGCTGGTGCCAAACGCGCCTTGCCATTGGCTGTGAGTGCTCCATCACACACGCCGTTAATGCAACCGGCAGCTGACCAGATGGCACAGCGCCTGCAGGATGTTACATTCAAGGCACCAAGCTGTCCTGTCTGGAGTAATGCATATGCGAGAACAGAAACCGATGTAGAAAAAATCAAAGCAGCACTGGTGGCGCAATTGGTGTCACCGGTGCGCTGGACAGAAACGGTGCAGCAACTATCGGCTGCAGGGATAACAAAAGCCGTAGAAATGGGGCCGGGTAAAGTATTGGCGGGTCTGGTGAAGCGTATTGATCGCGGCCTATCTGTAAGTTCAACATTAAAGCCTGAACAGTTAGAAGCCAGCATGGCATCGATTTCTGGGCAGTAAGGGGAGGCATGATGAGTGATTCTAAATCAGCATTGGTAACAGGAGCCAGTCGTGGGATTGGTAATGTGGTGGCCAAAGCGTTAGCCAAAGCCGGCTTTAATCTGGCGATTTGCGGCACAACCCAGGCGACCATTGAGAAAGCTGCCGAAGCACTTCGAAGCGAGTTTGGCGTAGAAGTAGTAGCAAAAGCTGTTGATGTCTCCGACCGTGCTCAAATTCAGAGCTTTGTGCAAGAGACGGCCAAACATTTCGGTAAACTGGACGTGCTGGTCAATAATGCCGGTATCACACGTGATAACCTGTCCATGCGCATGAAAGAAGACGAGTGGACTGCCGTGATTGATACCAACCTATCGTCTGTGTTTAACGCTATGCAGGCTGCGATCAAACCTATGATGCGCGCTCGCGGTGGTCGTATTATTAATATTTCTTCGGTTGTGGCTGGTATGGGTAATCCCGGCCAGATCAACTACTGCGCCAGTAAAGGCGGGGTAGAGGCTATGACCCGGTCATTAGCGCGTGAAGTAGGTTCACGCGGCATTACTATTAATGCCGTTGCACCAGGATTTATTGCCACCGATATGACTGCTGATCTGGGTGATGATGCACATGCCAAATTGACCAGTCAGATTCCTTTGGGTCGTTTGGGTCAGCCCGAAGATATTGCTGCTGCTGTCATGTTTCTAGCCAGCGATGCGGCTGGCTATATCACCGGCCAGGTGCTGCACGTGAATGGTGGCATGCATATGTAGTTCGCGGAAGCCATTCAGTCTGGTCAAGCCTGCCATGGCTTGGTCTGTTTCGCATGAAACCCACTTTCGATAATGATTATCGTTGACATAAGGCAGTGATAATCATTATCGTTCGCTGATGGAGTGTGATATGAATACGAATATTGAATTATGCCGCGTTACAAAGATGAAGTGTTTAGTGCTGGGCTTGCTGGCTTGTAGCGCTTGTTCATGGGTAGCTGGTGCAGCGGAGTATGAGATTGTGATTGAGAACCATCTGTTTTCTCCCAGTCATCTGGAAGTTACTGCAGGTGAGAAACATCGTTTGCATGTGATCAACAGGGATGCTACGCCTGAGGAGTTTGAAAGTTATGAGCTCAACCGTGAAAAAATTGTGGCTGGAAATTCAAAGATTATCATTTTTCTACCGCCTTTAGAGGCTGGTGAATACCCCTTCTTTGGTGAGTTTAATGAAGATACGGCCCAAGGCCGCATCATCGCGAAAGCAACAGTACAATAAGGAGGCGGCAATGTTATCTACGTTAATTATTGTGTTTCGTGAGGTGCTGGAGGCGATGCTGGTGGTTGGAATTGCAACCGCTGCAGGGCGTGAAGTGAATGTTGGACTACGCTGGATTTATGGTGGTGTAACAGCAGGTTTGGTGATCGCACTGATTGTAGCCATCTGTGGCGAGATTATTGCTGCCTCCATGCAAGGTATGGGGCAGGAGTTTTTTAATGCCACAATTCTGTTATCAGCAGCCCTGTTGATGAGTTGGACCGCCATCTGGATGGGTAAAAATGGTCGGGAAATATCGGTACGTATTCGGCAAGTATGTCAGACGAACGCAGATAGCTCTTCGGCTTGCTGGATACTGGCCGTGGTTGTGGCTTTGGCTGTGGCCAGAGAAGGGGCTGAGGTCGTTCTGTTTCTGCATGGTGTGGCGGCCTCTGGTGGTGGAGGTGCGATTGCAATGTTGAGCGGTGGTGGCATTGGGCTAGTACTCGGTGTGTTGGTGGCAGTAGTGCTATATCGAAGTCTGATTAGGTTGCCGATTCGACATGTCTTCTCAGTCGTAACATTTTTAATTGTGTTGCTGGCAGCAGGTATGGCATCTCAAGGTGTGGCCTATCTGGTCATGGTTGATGAGCTACCGGCTTTGGGGCAAAACCTGTGGAATGCATCGGGCCTGATTTCTGAGCGTAGTGCGCTTGGACAGGTTCTGCATGCATTGATGGGTTATGATGATCGCCCTAGTGGCATGCAGGTGCTGGCCTTTACGCTGGTGTTTTCACTGACGTGGCTGGCGGTGCGGTGGCAAAAGTTTGTTCCCAAAAAAGCGGCTCCAAAAAAATCAGATCAAAAAGCAGTGGTTACTGCGGTGATGATGATGTTAATGGCTATAAGCCTATCCATGTTGCCGGCAGATGCAGAAGCCAGAAAAGTATACTCTCCCATTGTTGAAGAGGGTGAAGTCGAATTTGAATACTTTTTGGATTATGCCCTTGATGCTGACCCAGCCCAGAATGCCAGTGCCCGCCATCAGTTTGAAATAGAATTTGGCGTCACTGACCGTTGGATGACAGCCATCTATGGTGATTTCAGAAAAAGACCGAATCAGACGTTTTCATACCAAGGGATGAAGTGGGAAAATGTGTATCAGTTGTTTGAACAGGGCGAACGCTTTCTCGATGCGGGCCTCTATTTTGAATATATCGTGCCAGAGGCATCATTAAATAAACCGGACGTGTTTGAGTTCAAGTTGTTACTGGAAAAAGAGGTGGGACGTTTGAGTCATACGGCCAATCTTATTTTTAAAAAAGAGCTAGGGACTAATGCTACAAAGAGCACCATTGGTGGTTATGCATGGCAGAGCAAATGGCGCTGGAAACGATATTTGGAACCGGCCATTGAGCTGTATGGCTCGCTAGGTGAAATAAATAACAGCAGTGCGCTTTCTCAGCAGATTCATCAGGCAGGCCCCGTGATTATGGGTAAGTTCAGTAACGGTATGAGTTATGAGGCGGGTTATCTGTTTGGGCTCACAACAGCCTCAGCGCAAGGAAGCGCGAAATTCGTTTTAGGATATGAATTCTGAAGTTATTCAGTAGCGATGGTGCGCCTGTTGGGAAGGTGCCGGATAGCATTGATCTGTTGATCAATAATGCCGGTATTTATGGGCCAGGCAAAGATGGTCAGACCCTTGAAGGTGTTACATCCGAGACCATGCAGCATGTGTTTAATGTTGATTGCGTTGGGCTGTTGCGTGTGGTGCAAACATTCAAAGATAGCGTGATTGCAGCGCAGGGCGTGATCGGCATCAGTTACGGCAGGAATTGCCCATCATCATATCATGGATAGAGTTCAGACCAGATGAGTAGCTCGGTACATGCATTGTGAATAGGGGCCTTGTAAAGCAGATAGGTCTGTTTGGTGGCTCCTTTGACCCGCCGCATCTTGCTCATGTGGCCCTAGTGCAAGCGGGTCTTGCGATGGGGCTGGATGAAGTCTGGGTCATTCCTGCTTTGCCTGTGCATCGGGTCTTATCAGGTCATGCCGATGGTGCAACACGCTTAGGCTGGTTGCAGCAGATTTTTGAAAGTAATGCAAAAGTGAAAGTGATGGATTGGGAAGTTGCTCAACTTCAGCCAACGCCGATGGTGGATACGTTGCGCAGATTTAAGCTTGAGCATCCCGATATAGTGCCCTGGTTAATGCTTGGTGCTGATGCCTGGCAAGGGCTGCCAACATGGCGCGAATATCCACTGCATCAATCTTTGTGCAATGTGGCTGTGTTTGCCCGGCAAAATATGGCATTAAAACATGATCTGTTTGATCAGAAAGTTGCAAGAGAGCCCTTACATGTCGGCTGGCAACAGGTGTCTGTCGATAGCTGGTCAGATTACATGAATGCAGGGCATTGGTGTGATGTGTCGGTAGTCTTGCCAGATATTTCTGCCACGATGGTTCGAGAGAAAGCATATTTAGGGCTGTCTTTAACTGATTTAGTGCCTAAAGTACTGCGATCTGAGATTAAAAAACGATATTTAAATCATGAAGCTGCTTGTGAGAAAGCATAAAGGATGACAGAAATGGCAACACAGATAACAGAGAAAGATGAAAAATTCGAGGCTATGACTGAGGCATTGGTTGAGGCATTGGAAGATATCAAAGCGCAGGATGTGTTGGTGATTGATGTGCGTGGTCGTTGTGATTTTGCTGATCGCTTTATTCTGGCCAGTGGTCGCAGTGACCGTCAGCTAAAAGCAATGGCGAAATCGGTCAGTGTGGTTGCACACAGCTGTGATATGCCTGCCAAAATTGAAGGGCTGGAAGCTTCTGAATGGTTATTGGTTGATCTGGGGAATGTGATTGTGCATCTATTTTTACAGGAAGCGCGTGAGAGTTTTCAGCTGGAGCGTTTGTGGTCTGCACCACGCGGTGATGCTGATCGATCGTGAAACTGCGTCTGTTGGTCGTAGGCCGAGGCTCGAAGGCGTTGTCCGATTTTGAGGCGCGCTTTATTGAGCGCCTCAAACCTTTTTCAAGCTGTCAGGTGATTGAGTTGCCAGAAGGGCGAGGGAAACAGGTGTCGCAACGCAAGCAGGAAGAGGCTAAGCATATTCTGCAGCAAGCGCGTAAAGGCTTTATTGTTTTTGATGAGCGCGGTGCACTGCATGCCAGTACCAAATGGGCCGATTATTTGGGACGATTGCATGCTGATGCGCAGCTGGATTTTGTGATTGGTGGTGCAGATGGGCTGGCAGAAAATGTACGTTCACAAGCCGCATCTTGTTGGAGTCTTTCTAAATTAACACTGCCACATCAGTTGGTTCGCGTTGTTGTGCTCGAACAGTTGTATCGGGCCTTTACCATTATTCAGGGGCATCCTTACCACCGCGTATGAATATAAGAATATGTTTCATTCCGATTCTTGTTACTGCATGGGCAGTGATGTTGCTGGCACCTGTTTGCATTGCACCAGCATGGGCTGCGACACATAACCAGAGTAAGCTTGAACAGATTCAACAGGAACGACAGCGCCTGGCGAAAGTAAAACAGAAACTGGAAAGGCAACTCGGTAGTGTCGGACGAGAGTTACGCAAGCTTGATGCAGGGCTGATTAAAGCGCGTAAAGCCAGTCGTAAAGCCCGTGCTAATGTGTTGGCAACGGATAAAAAGCTGGTGGAGCTGAAGCGCAAAGCCAAAGTGTTGAAAAAACGCATCCAATCATTAAAGCAAGCCATGCTTGATCAAGCCGTAGCGGCATGGCAACGCAGTTCGCATGCGTCAGCGTGGATGGGCGTGTTGACGGGAGTGCCTGTCAGCGACATTCCACATCGCCGCTTTTTATTGCATGAGGTGATGCGCTCAGAAGATAATGATCGTCGCATCTATAAAGAGTCGATTGATGAAATGACTCAGGTCAGCGCTGATCTGAAAATTCAACGTAAACAACTCGAACAGTTCCGCAAGGATAAGCGCAAGGCTACAGCAAAACTGAGTGCCAAGGTTAAAGCCAAGCGTAAAGTGATTAACCGGGTACGTAAAAATGTAAAATCCAAGAAGCAGAAAGATCTGCGTTTGGCGCGGGAAGAGCGTGCATTGATGCATCTGCTGGATGATATGAGTCAGGATCTGTTGGCGATTGATCAACAGCAGGCTGAACAGCTCAATGTGCGCAAACGTAAAGGGCGACTAAGCTGGCCGCTTCATGGCCGTATTATGGCGAGTTTTCGTTCTCGGCCCAAAAGGAGCATGCCGCGTTTGCAAGGGATTCAGATGCGGCCAAAGGCTGGCATCAAGGAAGTGCATGCCATGGCGGCTGGACAAGTGCGTTATGCTGACTGGTTTGGTGGTTACGGCTTGATGACCATTGTGGATTATGGCGAAGGTGTGTTGGGAGTGTATGCTCATAATGATATGCTGTACAAGCAGTTGGGCGATTGGGTGGATGAAGGTGAGATTATCGCTGATGTTGGCAGTACTGGTTGGGTAAACCGCGTGACTCTCTATTTTGAAGTCAGGGATAAAGGAAAAGCGGTAGATCCGAAACGCTGGTGTCGTCGTTAAAGCACTGGCAGCGTACAGCACAGAGATTTATTGAAACGGGGTAAGTATTAAGATGAAAAAAATATCTTTGAAGTTACGTCACGTGCTGGTAGGCACGCTCGCTGGATTTGCACTTGCCATTGCAGTGATGGCCTGGAGTCCGGGAACCGGCATGTTGCAGGCCGATGCTGCAACCGATTATGAACAATTGCAGAAGTTCTCGCGTGTCATGGAGATGGTGCGGCGTGCTTATGTTGAAGATGTTGAGGATGAAAAGCTTATTGATGGTGCGCTCGGAGGCATGCTTAGTAGTCTGGATCCGCATTCAACCTATTTGAATAAGGATATGTACAAGCAGATGACCGTTGATACCAGAGGTGAGTTTGGCGGGCTGGGTATTGAAATATCAGCTGCTGAAGGTGGTATTCGTATTGTTTCTCCCATTGAAGATACACCAGCAGATCGGGCGGGTGTTAAAGCCGGTGATCTGATTATTAAAATTAATGATGCGCTGGCGCGAGATATGAGTCTTTCTGAGGCTGTCAAGATTATGCGAGGTAAGCCTGCTACCAGTATTGTGTTGACTATCTTCCGCAAAGGCGAAGATGCGCCGTTGGAAATAAAAATCGTGCGCGCCATTATTAAAGTAAAATCCGTTAAAAGTGATCTGTTAGCACCGGGCTATGCATATTTACGTATTACACAATTTCAGGAGCGTACGGGGAGTCTGTTAAAGAAACAGATTAAAGCGTTGCAAAAACGTGCTGACGGAAAACTAACCGGTGCAGTACTTGATTTGCGCAATAATCCGGGTGGTTTGCTGAATCAGGCGGTTGAAGTCTCTGATATGTTTTTAGACAAGGGTAATATTGTCAGCACCAAATCCAGGGCTGGTCAAAGCCTCTCTTTTGATGCGCGCAGTGGTGATGCGTTGAACGGTTTACCTTTGATTGTATTGATTAATAATGGTTCGGCCTCCGCTTCCGAGATTGTTAGTGGAGCGTTGCAGGATCATCATCGTGCAGTGCTTGTTGGTACCAAAAGCTTTGGTAAAGGCTCTGTGCAATCCGTGGTGCCACTGGGCGATGGAACAGCGATCAAAGTGACCACCGCGCTCTATTACACGCCAAGTGGCCGCTCTATTCAGGCTACCGGCATTGATCCTGACATTGAAGTTGAGCAGTTGGTGGTGAAGTCCGAGAAATCTAAACGTGGTAAGTTCTCCGTCTCTGAACGGGATTTGAAAGGTCACCTTTCCAATGGTAATGGGCAAAAAAAGAAAGCAAAGAGTAAGGCGAAAAAATCTGTTGATAATCAAGCCAGCGATGCCATGAAAGCGCGCCTGAAACTGGACACCCAATTGCAGCGAGCACTTGATCTGCTGAAGGGGTTACATGCCCTTAAAGGATAAGCGTTACTGTTCTTATATTCATCATAGATTAGGCCTGTTTGATGCCTGAAAAAGAGAAGCTGCCATTTTGGCTTGGTGTCGTGCTTGGTATGATCCTGGGTATGTCCGGGGTGCTGGTGGCCATTGTACCTCAGCTTGATCGGAGTGAGTCGGCTTCGTATACGGAGAAGCAGTCTGCGTCAGCTTTAAAGCCACCAGCATTTCATGACACGTCTGCAAATAACGCCGGAATAGCACCGTCAGGTGACAAGAGCGATACTGATATAACGAGGGTAATAACACCTGCCGATAAGGTGATCCCAACGCCGGAAACAGACAGCAGCAGTGTAGCGCCTGTTGAACAGGCTGAAGAGCTTGCAATAGCGCCGGTAGATATTCAGACAGAGGCTGCCATTCAGTCAAACAGTGCTGCTATTCAGGAGAAAAAGCATGGTATCGCTCTGGTGATTGATGATGCCGGTTATGATTTGAGGGCAGTTGAGCGCGTGCTGGCTTTGTCTGTGCCGATAGCGCTCTCCATTCTTCCGGAGTCTCCATTCGCGCGCCAATCTGCAAGCTTGGCTAAAGAGGCGGGGCAAGTGGTGATGTTGCATCTACCCATGCAGCCGGAAGACCCTTCAATACAAATGACGGAAGATTTTTTGCATGGCAACATGGAGAAACAGGCTATTCGTGATACGTTTTTGCGGGACCTCGAAAAAGTGCCCTTTGCCGAAGGGGTGAACAATCACATGGGCTCCAGATTGACGCAATTGGATAGACCTATGCGATGGGTGATGCAGGTGTGTCAGGAAAAAGGACTGTTTTTTGTCGATTCAAGAACCAGTGCATTGAGCGTGGCGGCAACGTCGGCTAAATCTATGGGGTTACCCTGGGCTTCGCGAAGTATCTTTCTTGACCATGAAATGACGCTGGAAGCTATGAAGCATGCCTGGCAGCGCGCACGCAATTGTGCCAGGAAGAAGCTAAGTTGTGTGGTGATTGCACACCCCAGAGCTAAAACAGTGACCTTTCTTGAAAATTACCTGAGTAAAGAAGATGCAAAACATATGGTTTCAATCCGTCATCTGTTGCAGACAACACCTTTAATCACACAGGTATCAAAAACCGTGTTGCCATGACCTCCTTGCGTAAATATCTCTTCGCCGGTGTTGTAACACTGGTGCCGCTGCTGGTAGTTGTGGCGTTGGTAAACTGGTTGATTGAGGTCTCTGATAAGGCGGTTGCACTTCTACCTGCTGCATACCGGCCAGATGCATTGATTGGTATGGATGTGCCCGGCCTGGGTATTATTTTGGCATTGTTGTTCATTATGATTGTCGGCGTGCTCACTACCCATTTTATTGGTCGTCATCTGATGCGTTTTGTAGACCGGGTGGTGGCGCGTATTCCATTGGTGCGCAATGTTTATAGCGCAACACGTCAGTTCCTTGAATCAATATTTGGTGATGGCTCTCAAGCGTTCAAGGAAGTGGTCATGGTACCTTTTCCGCACCCAGGCTGCATGGTGATGGGCTTCGTCACCGGTGAAAGTCCTCTGCATATATCTGAGGGTGAAACAACACGGGTTTCTGTTTTTGTCCCATCCACGCCGATACCAACCACTGGCTGGTTGCTGTTTGTTGAAGCGTCTGAACTCAGACACCTGGATATCAGTGTGGAAGAGGGGATGAAGCTGTTGCTGTCCGGTGGTGCCGTATCTGCTCCTGGCGATGTTAAAAAATAGAGGATTGTAACTTGTTACTGTCGTGAATACCGTTACGATGCCCGCATGCTTAAGATAAGTCTGCTTCTCATCGTGTTATTCACTTCTACACACGCATATGCCACGGCCAGCGACAAACCATCGATTGGTTCCATTCAATCTCTTATTGAACAGGGTAATGTCAGCGCAGCATTACATAAGATGCGCCAATTGCTCAAAGAGGAACCAAAAAACTATCA
The DNA here is from genome assembly GCA_964478615.1 of uncultured Zetaproteobacteria bacterium. Taxonomy (GTDB): domain Bacteria; phylum Pseudomonadota; class Zetaproteobacteria; order Mariprofundales; family Mariprofundaceae; genus Mariprofundus. Next base: position 3,671 of record CAYZJL010000002.1, on the reverse strand, counting down.
AGCGTGGTTTTTGCTCGGAGTGAATCAGGCTGAGCAGGGGCAATATGATGATGCCATTCAATCCTTTCATCATGTGATAAAGTTGCAGCCATCATTGGCAGAGCCTCATAATAATCTGGCTGTTATTTACAATGAAACAGGCAACTTTCGTGCCGCAGTGGATGCGTTGGAAATGTCATTAACATTAAAACCGGACTACCTGATAGCCCAGGAAAATGTCGGCGACCTGTATGTGAAACTGGCTGCGGATGCTTATCGCAAGGTGCTGGCAAAAAAACAGAGCCCTGTCTTGCAACAGCGCTATCAGCGTCTGTTACGTGTGCGTGCTGATATTCCGGAGGCCTCTTCCGAGCCGGTTGCCAAGAAAGCGCCTAAAAAGAATACAGAAGTTGCAACTGCTTCTCAGGCAATACCAGTGCGGCCACAACAGCCAATACAGGGCACTGAAGTAACTCTTGAGAAGTCTGAAGCTGTTGTCGCTCTGGCTTCGACTGACATGAGACAGTCAAAACAACAGGTGCTGAAAGCTGTGGAAGCCTGGCGTGTGGCGTGGAGTAATAAAGATTTACCTGCTTATTTTGCTGCCTATAGCGAGGAGTTTCAGCATGGTGCAAAGTATGTGTCGTTTGCAAAGTGGAAAGATTATAAAACATGGGCAATGCGTAAGCGTGAGTTTATCAGGGTGAACCTTGAGCATGTCGTGGCGACACTCTTGGCTGAAAATGTAATAAAGGTGCAATTTTTGCAACATTTCCGTTCGGATTCATTCAACAATGATAACCGTAAAGAGATGCTGTTCCGCAATAGTGCTGATGGTTGGAAAATTATTTATGAAGCTGCTCAGTAACGGGCTGCGCACAGGGCTGTTTGTACTGCTCTCACTGATCTGTGTGACAACTGCTTCTGCTGCTGTTGATCAGCAATGGAAGTGGCTGATTAAGGAGCTTAAAACAGGGCATGATGCTGCAGTGAAGCAGCTATCAGAGCAGGAACGTACTGTTTTGCTGGCTACCATTGCATTGAAATCAGATGATCCTGATGAAGCATTAAAGCTGTTATTGAAAGCGAAAACGTCTAAAGACCCTCTGGTGGCGTTGTTAGAAGCAGAGGCCTATCGGCAGCAGGCAATACAGGCTATGCGTGAATCAGGTGCAGGTGGTATGGGTAGGCAGCAGCGCATGCTGAAGTCTGCAGACCTGAATAGTGGTCTTGGTGAGGCAGAAGCGCGACTGAACGCCTTTATATCCAATTTGCGCAGTGTGACTGGTGAGCCTGTCGATGTACTGTTACCGGGCACCAATATGGCCAATGTGTTTATGTTTGATAAAGCACGCAATCGTCTGTTTGTTTTCAAGCCAACACGTTCTGATGGCCTTAAAAAGGTAACGGATGAGTATGTTGTAACCGGTTCAATTGAAGGTGATAAAAAACGGCGTGGTGATGGTAAAACACCGCATGGTGTGTATCACTTTATTAAAAAACTGCAGGGTAAAAAGCTGGCATCACGTTACGGGCCTGTTGCCTTCCCTATTGATTACCCCAATGAGCTGGATGTGTTGCATAATAAGGATGGTAGCGGTATCTGGCTGCATGGTTATCCGATGGATGTAAATCGTCGACCGCCACAAGATACGCGCGGTTGTTTCTCATTAAACAATGAACGGCTGACAAACATAGGCAAACATGTGCGCCTGCATCGCAGTTGGGTCATTGTCGGTAATAACTTTGTGTTTGGAAAGAATCAGATCAAACAGAAAATGCTTGTATCGGTACAGCGTGATATTGAAGCTTGGCGACAGGATTGGGCATCGTTAAACATAAATGCCTATCTGTCACATTATCATGAGAAGTTCCGTTCCGGAAAGAGAGATTTGGCCGCCTGGAAACGTCATAAATCCAAGCTCAACGCGAAAAAAACATTTGTTGAAGTGGATTTGGCTGATATGACGCTGATTCATGATCCCAACCCATGGCCGGAAGGAGAGGTGGTTGTGGCTGAGTTTTATCAAACCTATCGTTCCAGTAATTATAAAGATCAGGGTCGCAAACGTGTGTATTTGGCACGCGCCAACGCCAATCAACATTGGAAAGTGTTGATTGAGGAGTCTCTATCGCAATGAGTGACAAACCGGATAACGCTAAAAAGGCAATCACCAGTGTAGGTGACTTGTCCTCCCGTCGTTTTCAGCAAATGGCGGATGAAAATCGTGAACTCAAAGCATATGTTGCAGATGTCATGCAACGCCTCAGACAAAATGAGCTGCTGTTTTCACGTATGTTTGAGCTTGAGTCCGATGTGCTGAAGTCAAATGACCCTGAAGACCTCTGTTTTACTCTGTTGCGTGGTTTGCGCACGGGCTTTGATCTGGACTTTGTACGCTTCTGGTTTGATCGATCCAGCTTCATTGGCAGTCACCAGCTGGAAGGTCTGTCCGAACGGGATCTGGTCTGGATTGAAGCGGGTGAAATCAAGCAGATGGGGCTGGATCGCAAACGCACCTGGTTGGTGCAGCTCTCCAGTCAGAACAGATTTGACTGGCTGACTGAAAAAGATAGCCACTTGGGCTCTATCGCTTTACTGACGCTGGGTGACCTGGACAAACCATTTGGTATCCTCGGTGTTGGAGCTTTGGATCGAGATCGTTTTGCACCGGATCAGAGTAGTGATTTTCTTCAGCATTTATCACAAGTGGTTGGTTTAACGCTTGAACATGCCGTCGCACGTGAGCATTTGGCCAGGCTTTCAGTCACTGATCCGTTAACCGGCAGTCATAATCGCCGTTTTTTGCAGCCGCATAGTCATCAGCCGCTATCACAATGGTTTGGTAAAGGTACGCCTGTAGTCTGTCTGTATGCTGATGTTGATAAGTTTAAAACATTGAATGATACGCAGGGCCATGAAATCGGTGATGAGGTGCTTGCGATGGTTAGTCGTATATTGCGTCAGGATGTGCGTGCCAATGATCCATTGATTCGTATGGGTGGTGATGAGTTTGTTTTGTTGATAGCGGGTTGTTCCGAAGCCAAAGCTCATGATATTGCCCGGTCGGTGATTGAAACGGTTGCCGCTCAGCATGGTGGTGAGTCCAAAGCCGTAACGGTGAGTATTGGTGTGGCATGTTCATCACCTGATCAGGATATTGCGGTGAAGGCATTGATCTCCCATGCCGACCAGGCCATGTATGTGGCCAAAGCGTTGGGTGGCAACCGTTTCGAAAAGGCAGAGTCACTCGCACGGGTTGTCGCTAATGATGATGGAGATATCGCCTGAGTGAGCCTGCAGGAGGCGATTCGATCTTTTTTGCATGAGCTGGCTGATGTGCGCCTGGCATCCACGCATACCGTGGCTGCATATCGACGTGATCTACTGAAATTTATGGATCACTGTGGTGTCGATACAGATGTGAATCATATTACCCGCACGCACGTGCAAGACTGGCTAGTGGCCTGTCATGCAGCAGGCCTGGCAGCTTCAACATTGGCTAGGCGTTTGTCAGCAGTGTCCAGTTTTTTTGATGCTGCTGTTCGCAGAATTCCGGGGATGGGATACATAATTATTTGATGATAGCGTGAGTTATATATTATGTTGTCTAATTGCTAGTGGTTCCTCTCCGTATTTTTTGGTTTGTCTTGTCCGGGTTCATGGTTGTCTCCGAGGTCAGCGCGGATGG
>CAYZJL010000001.1:0-45525 GCA_964478615.1 uncultured Zetaproteobacteria bacterium | reverse complement strand
TTTCTCTTTTTATCGGTAGCTTAACGTTAATTTCTGTTCACTGTAAATCACCAGCCTCTACAGACGCTTGTTTGCACAAGTTTCCCGGTTAGTGTTCAGCTACTGAAACACTCATTACATTAACTGAGAATAGAGAAGCACTGCTTTGCAATAAAACAGACCTCATTTACAGACTATAGAAAAAATAAAGGTACCTTGAATGAAGTGCGAGCATAATCATCCAGACCAGCAAATACATTTCATTCATCAAACCCTCGCTGTCACATTCCACCCCCTATTATCTTCTACCGGAACAGTTAAATTAGCACTGCTTATATTGCTGACATCCCTGCTTATACTTGCCGGATGTACAAAAGATCGCGCATATCCCGGTGAACCTCTGCCTGTGCTCTCCATTACCAACATCACAATGACTGAGGGCAATGCCGGCACATCAAATATGCTTTTCACAGTAACACTGAGCACGGCTTCCACTACCGCTATCACGGTGAACTATGCAACAGCCAATGCTACTGCACTGGCAGGCAGTGATTATACAGCGGTCAATGGCCTGTTGACGATTCCGGCAAACAGTACAACAGCGACGATTACTGTTGTTGTCAAAGGCGACCTCTCTATCGAGGCGGATGAAACATTTACACTAAATCTCAGTAGACCAACTGCTGCCACTATCGCCATAGCACAGGCCACTGCAACGATAGTGAATGACGATTTTCCAACACTATCCATCGCCAACAGCAGTGTGACAGAGGGCAATGTCGGCACATCAAATATGCTTTTCACAGTAACACTGAGTGCCACTTCCTTAGCCGCTATCACGGTGAACTATGCAACAAGCAATGCTACCGCCTTAGCCGGTAGTGACTATCTGGCCGCTAACGCGACGTTAACCATCCCGTCCGGAGCATCATCCGGAACAATCACTGTGCTTGTCAACGGCGACACGACCAATGAACCGGATGAAACGTTCACCGTGACCCTTAGCAATGCAACCGCAGCTACAATCAACAGCGCCTCGGCTACTGCAACCATTATCAATGATGATCTTCCCACCCTCTCTATCAGCAACGCCAGTGTGGTAGAAGGCAGTAATCTCGGCAGCACAAACCTTATCTTTAACATTACCCTCTCTGTCGCCGCCCCCAACATCGTATCTGTAAACTATGCAACTGCTGATGGCACAGCCCTTTCCAGCAGTGATTATACCGCAGGCGCTGCTACGCTGAACATAGCAGCAGGGCTTACATCAGGCACAGTCACCGTGCTTGTTGCCGCTGACACAATCACCTTTGAATCCAATGAAACATTAAGCGTCACTCTGAGCAACGCAGTCAATGCAACTATTTCAACAGCAACTGCAACCGGCACGATTCTCAATGATGATGCTGCATACTTGAATGATACCGGTATCGCCTTGTGGGGGAACGCTACAAACAATAACCTTACAGTAAGCCAGGTAAATTTCCCACGCCAGGATGCCGATTTTGGCCGCGATGCCAACGTGTTATTGAACAGTGCGACTGATGGAAAATTGGGCTTCTCATTCACCAAGCTGGATGCAACCGGCGCTCCTCTGAGCAACCAGACACTGCCTGGAACATGCGTGCTGGATCAAACCACCGGATTAATGTGGGAAGTAAAAAGTAACGCGGCGGGATTACGTAATAAAAATCACACCTATAGCTGGCTGAACAATAATAACACCAGCAATGGCGGCGCAGCTGGCAGTGCCAATTTAGGTACATGTGCAGATGCTGTAAATTGTGACACAGAAAAATATATTGCTGCTGTTAATGGTGCAGGGTTATGTGGACATTCAGACTGGCGCTTACCGGGCAAGGAGGCGTTGCGCTCTGTTCTCGACTACAGCATTGCTTCGCCCGGTCCGGCCATCGACACTGCATATTTTACAAACAGCATTGGCAATAAATATTGGAGTGCAACTGCACGGGATAGCGCCTCTGCATGGTATGTTGATTTTTCCCTTAGCAACACTACCGGCAGTGCCAATACTGGCACAAAAAGTACGCCCTATCGCATTCGTCTGGTGCGTGGAGGTTTATAATGCAACACGACCCATCAGCAAGAAGACGAGTAAATATGAGACAGCTGATCCTGTTTGTAATGCTTATACTAACCTGCAGTACGCAGGCCATCGCTGCACAAGTATGCAACGCAACCAGCATTGTCGCCAGCACACCAACTGCTGCTTTTGTAGATAACCTGGATGGTACAATCACGCATAGCAAGACAGGCCTGATGTGGAAGCAATGTTCTGAAGGACTAAGTGGTGCAAACTGTGTAGCAACAAGCACTACAAGCTTTTTATGGCAGGGCGCACTGCAACAGGCTGCTGCAAATAACACACTCCTGTTTGCGGGCCACTCCGACTGGCGGCTGCCAAACCTGAAAGAATTGCACTCCATTGTGGAGGATCAGTGCAATTCACCCGCCATCAATGCCACGGTTTTTCCAGCGACGATCAGCGCTCTGTATTGGTCATCATCACAGAGCGCAAGTACTTCCCCCGCCAATGCATGGTTTGTAAACTTCCTCAACGGTCGTGATTTAGCCCTCTCAAAAAACACCCCCATGCTTGTCCGGCTAGTTCGTGGCGGACAGTGATTTCACCCTGCCTAATCAGAGACGTTTATTTATGATGTAAGCGGCACCATGCTGCCATATGCCTCATCCAACAGTTGTCCAGATCCCTTGTTAAGATGCCACTCAGAGTAACCAATACACATGGGCGCAAGGTGTGCATGTTTAGGCAAGTCTGTTTTCATCTGGATCATCAAACGGCGCACAGATTTTTTAGCATTCTCTTCAGTCGTGCTTGGAGAAATAATGGCGAACGTATCATGCGAAAAACGTGCCGGTATATCTCCCTCTCGCAACAGCATACTTAACTCTTTGGTAATAAATTTAAGCGTCAGTCTGTTCTTCTTTTTATCTTTTTCCGGCAGTTTAATTAACAATAGCGTTAACGGCTGCTCACTGCGCCTTGCCAGCCCCATATGGTAATCCAGCTGTTCCAGGACAAAATGCCTACCCTCACCCTCATTGGTCTGTTCCATACCTACTTTACGACCGCTCGATAGAAAGGCCATAACGTGATGATGGCCAAAACTGTGGTACAGCTTCAATACAACCAAGCCAAATATCACGATCACCGCAAGCAGACCGTAAATCCCTATCATCTCAAATAACTGCATCGCCACCAGACCTATCATATGCCCTGCAAAATAGACTACAAACGACCAAATAATACAGTTAATCATTTGCAAAAAGAAGAAGCGACTGGCGCTTATCGTTGAGCACCCAAACAGAATCGCTGAAATAATGCGCATGCCATACAGATATTGAAAAATGAACACCGACCAATTGGCATAATCATCCATGATTTTGTTGGCCGTGGGATAGTGACGCCGCAATAACGGTAATGCTTCAACAATCTGCATACCTTTCCATCGGCCAACCGCAAAAAGCAGAATATGCCCGACAAAAGCACCGGCAGCCGATGCTGCAATCACCCAATGCGCTTCCAGCATCCCCAAAGACGCCAGTGCAGCGGCAGCCAACACAACAACTTCCCCTTCAATCACGGTAGATAAAAACACAGCCAGATAGCCATATTGGTCAATCATCTGCTTGGCGAACTCCATATCCATTTGCACTCCCCTTATTCCACAACATGACTTATGATGAACTACATGCACGTTCTTTCAACTGCAAAAGCATCACCCTGCAACACTATAAACTATTACGCACGATCATAATCTCTGACAAAGTCTCATCAGACAAAGCATATCTTACGCCAAAAATGAAAAAACAGACTACACTAGGCGAGATCAAACGAATGAGTGCTGGTCACTCACGGGCAATTCACTATGATGCCTGCATTAAGAAATGGTTTTCCGGGGCAGCAATGAAATTGAAACATATCGTTATAGCATTGTGCTTTTCAACGTTTATCAGTATTCCTTTGGCCATAGCTAAAGACATTACCTTAAACTTCAAAAATGCTGATATTCGCGCCTTTATTGAATTTGTAGCGGGCTTTTCCGGTAAAAACTTTCTTGTGGATAATCGCGTCAAAGGCAAGGTTACCATTGTATCACCCACCCCAATTTCCCAAGAACATGCCTATGAAGTATTTCTTTCCGTACTGGAGGTTAATGGTTTCGCCACTGTTCCGGGCGCATCGATTACCAAAATTGTTCCTCGGGCAGAAAGTAAACAGAAAGCCTTGCCGGTACGCATGAAGCAAGGAGTGAGTGATGACTCCATGGTCACGCAAGTCATGAAATTGCGTTATGCCGATGCACAACAGCTGGTCGCACTGATTCGCCCTCTGATCTCCCCCAACAGCCATCTGGTAGCCTATCCGCGTGGCAACATGTTACTGCTCACCGACAGCGCCAGCAACATCAAACGCATTCAGCGCATCATGAATTTACTGGATAGAAAAGATGCCGTTGGCGTACAACTGTTCACGCTCAAACATGCGTCCGCTGATAAACTTGCCACCACACTGACCACCCTGTATGCCGCCAATACGCCCGGTGCTCAAAAAGGGGCTGTCAAAGCCTTAGCCCACCAGCCGGGTAACATGCTGATTGTTGTCGCCGCACCGCAAATCATCAATGAAGTTGCAGGTGTCATCGAACGCCTCGATATTGCACCGGAATCCGATAGCGGGCGGTTGCAGGTACGCTATCTTAAACATGCCAATGCCGTAGATGTGGCGAAAGTCATCAATGAACTTGTTGGTGGACAGACGGCCACCACAGTAAAACCGGGACAGGCAAAAGCTCTGTTTGCCGGTGAAGTGAAAGTAGTGGCAGATGCACCGACCAATGCATTACTGATTACAGCAGACCCCAGCGATATCAAAGCCGTTGGGCGCATCATCGACAGACTGGATATTCGTCGCCGTCAGGTACTGGTAGAAGCCCTGATTGTCGAAGTCAGTGGGAATGCTACCGAACGTTTTGGTGTGGAGTGGATGGCGACAAGTGGTATCGGAGCAAGTGTACAAAACTTTCAAAACATCAAACCTGTCGGCACGGCATTATCAGCCAATGCGGTACTAGCAACCCCTGCCAGCACAGCCTTAGCTCTTACATCGGCATCGCCTACCGGGCTAACATTAGGAGTCATCAACAATGCGCTCTCTATTGGTGCATTAGTTCATGCCCTGCAAGCCGATAATGATGCCAATATATTATCCACACCGAACATCCTCACCATGGACAATGAAGAGGCTGAAATCATTGTAGGGCAAAATGTGCCTTTCATTACCGGAACAAGCTCTTCAACGGGAGTCGCCAACCCCAACCCATTCCAGACGATTGAACGCAAAGACATCGGTCTGACACTTCGAGTGAAGCCACAAATTTCAGAAGGCGACTCCGTACGCCTGGAAATATTTCAGGAAATATCCGCTATCGACAAAACACCCGGCGTTACTGGCTCTGATCTCATTACTAAAAAACGCTCCATTAAAACTGTTGTACTCGCAAACCATGGTGAAATGATAGTGCTCGGTGGATTGATGCGTGATGACACAACAACCAGCGTACAACGCGTCCCCTGCCTCGGTGCAGTCCCCTTACTTGGTGAGGCATTCAAATTCACCGAAAACATCAAAACAAAAACCAATCTCATGGTCTTTCTTAAACCCAGCGTCATTAAAAGCACCAATCAAATTGGCGAGATCACAGATAAAAAGTACATTCAGATTAAACAGCTTTATGAAAACCAAGTGCAAGGCGGCACCATACTTTTCCCTCAAAAAGAAAAGAAATTACCTACTGATTTAATACCGTCGCCAACAAACAGCTCAGCTCAACCAACCCCGTGATAGAGCCAGTCAATTGAAACAGATCGCCCGACTGAGTAGTGAACTCGTTGATATTGAACGGGTATTGCGTTTCTCATTGCCTGTATTGCGTGCAGGCCTTGTCTTACCGCTGAAACCGACAGAAAAGGAAAAGAATCCAATCGCAGTCTGCGCTGAAAATGCATGGCCGTGGGAATTGCTGGATGATTGCCGTCGCCTGTTCGGTGCCGAAGTAGAGCCCATACTGGTACCCAAAGAGACCTTATTGACTGCCTTGAATCAGGTCTTTGATATGGCCTCAGCTTCAGCTGAACAGATGCTGGAAGATCTGGGGGGTGATGATCTCTCACGCGAGCTCGAAGAGGTCGGAGATCTGCTTGAATCTGAAGACGATGCTCCTGTCATTCGTCTGGTCAATACACTGATTTCGCAAGCCCTGAAAGAGCGCGCCAGTGATATTCATATCGAACCGTTTGAAGCACGCATTCTGGTCCGTTTTCGTATTGATGGAGTACTGCATACCATTGTGCAACCGCCCAAAGGCATCCAAGCAGCCATCACCAGCCGTGTTAAAGTAATGGCTGATCTGGACATTGCTGAAAAAAGACACCCGCAAGACGGGCGTTTTCGCGTCAAAATTGCAGGCAGGGAAGTCGATGTACGTGTCTCCTTGCTACCCACTGCACACGGTGAGCGGGTGGTAATGCGACTGCTTGACCGTGGCTCTGCCATGTTAACGCTGCCACAACTGGGCATGAGCCCTCCGCAACTGAAAAATATGCAGGAGGTCATTACTGCTCCGCATGGCATTGTACTGGTGACCGGCCCTACCGGCTCCGGTAAAAGTACCACGCTCTATGCAGGCCTGATGGAGGTCGACCGTAAAAATCGTAATGTCATGACCATTGAAGACCCGATCGAATATCAGGTTGAAGGAGTCGGGCAGATGCAGGTGCAACCGAAAATCGGCGTCACCTTTGCAACCGGCCTGCGCTCTATTCTGAGACAGGATCCGGATATCGTCATGATTGGTGAAATTCGCGATCTGGAAACGGCCGAAATTGCCATTCAGGCTTCATTAACAGGCCATCTGGTATTTGCCACCCTGCATACCAATGATGCACTCTCAGCCATTTTGCGCTTGCAGGATATGGGGCTGGAACCCTATCTGATCGCCTCCTCCCTGATTATGGTTCAGGCCCAGCGCCTGGTTCGTCGCCTGTGTCCGCATTGCCGCCAACAACGCCCTGTCACGGCTGACGACTGGAACATGCTGGAAATAAAACAGCATGAGTACGCCGAAGTTGAATATATTTACGACGCCAACGGCTGTGATCAGTGCATGGACACCGGTTATATCGGACGTATCGCCATTTATGAGATGGCCCGCATTTCCGACGCCATGCGTAATGCTATCCATGAAGGCAAAGGGCTGCCAACGATGCGACGTATCGCCAAAAAAGAAAATATGATCACCTTGCGCCAGGATGTGGCTCGCCATGTCGCGGCTGGTATCACCAGCATTGAAGAAGTACTGCGTGTCACCATGGAAGGTGCGGTAGCAACAGAGTCATGACTACCACGAGTAGATTGATATGAGTATATTTTCTTATGAGGCTCTCGATAGCAGGGGGCGCAAAAAGAGAGGCGAAGTTGAAGCCGACTCAGAACGCAGCGCCCGCCAGAAACTTAAATCTCAGAAGCTTATCGTACGCAAACTTAGTGCCGTTGAGAAACAACACAAAGGCAAAGAGAGTGCCGGACAAGCTCGTCTGAACGCTACGGAGACCGTACTGTTCCTTCAGCAGCTGGCTACCTTAATCGAAGCTGGTATGCCGTTGATTGAAACACTCTCATCCATGGCAGAAGGCATGAGTCGCCAGCAGGCAAGGCGAGCTGTGTTTACCATTCGCAAAAAAGTACTCGAAGGCGGTTCTTTAGCAGATGCCTTGCGCGATCAACATTTCGATGAAGTGATCTGCAATATGATTGCAGCCGGTGAAGAGACAGGACAGATGGAAGCCGTTGCCTCTCGTTTAGCGCAACTTCTGGAACATCGACAGACATTAAATAATGAGCTCTTATCAGCCACCCTCTACCCCGCCATCATTATGAGTTTCGGTATTTTGGTGATGTTATTTCTCATGGCTGTTGTGGTACCCAAAATGGTGGCTGTATTTGAGCGGGCTGGTGGTGACCTACCCACCCTGACCAAAATTGTCATCGCCCTCTCTGACTTTTTACGTGACCACGGCGGCTGGCTGATTGTTGCCATTGCCGGCCTTATTCTGGCTTACAATCTGCTGATGCGGAATCTATGGGCACAAGAGTGGCGTGATGTATGGTTGATGCGTCTACCCGGCATTTCCACACTGTTAATCACTATTGATACAGCGCGTTTTACACGCACCCTGGGCATGCTCCTGTCCGGTGGTGTACCTGTCTTGTCAGCCATGCTGATTGCCAATCAAAGCTGGTCGCTACTGCCATTAAAAGCATTGGGAGAACATGCCCGTGAAGCGTTACGCGAAGGCGAATCACTGGCTAGCGCTCTGAAAAAAGGTGGATACATCCCCGCCATGGCCACCCAGTTACTGGCTGTTGGAGAGCAGAGTGGCAAGCTCGATTCAATGTTATTGCGCATTGCCGACCATTATGAAAAAGAGGTATCGCGCAATCTCAAACGCATGTTAACGATTGCAGAACCCCTGTTGGTCATGTTTATGGCGGTCGGTGTCGGATCATTGGCGATGGCTATTCTATTACCGATTGCTGAAATGAATCAGCTGGTGAAATGAACCGCGTTCAAACAAGGCATAGCCTGGGGCTTATCTATACGCTTGCAGCCCTCTTCTTCTGCATCCCGGCCAGTCAGGCAGGGCCTGAAGAAGCCTATCGTATGGCCATCAATCTGGCAGCGCAGGGGCAGGAACAGCACTCCATAACAACACTAAGCGCCCTGCTTGAAACAGTGCCTTCTCAATCCACCTGGCATGAACGTATGCTTGCAGCGCAACAATTGATCCGTATGAGAACAGAACAACAAACAGTCATCCCCTCTCAATATATGGCAAACTCCTACCTGCAACTGGCCTCAACGTATACTGCCAACAAGCCGCTATTGGCTGAGACAACCAGATGGCCAACTGTCATGCTCGCAACCCTGTTGCCCGGTGCCGGTCACGCATGGCTTGGACGCTGGCATGATGCCCGCACTGCAGCCCTGATGGTCTGGCCGATGTTACTGTTAACATTATGGGCATTTAAAAGAGGTATGGGGCCAGTCACCCTGTTTTTTACCCTGATTACACTATGGTTATGGTCAGGAAGCGTTTTTTCAGCCATTTCCCTGACCGAACGTGGCAATCTTGAAACCTATCTTGTCTGGTGGCAAAACCTCTGGCAAAGCTCCGGCCTACCTGGCCGCCCATGGTAACATTTCTTCGTTTTTTGCGTGCCTATCTGTTTTTAGCCACGGCAAGTCTGTTTCTTGCCACAGGCTGGGTACAGACTTTTCATTCAGCTTCGGTGGCCCCTCAAAGCTTCCCCATACAGTTTTATCAGCAGGTCATTGGCTCGCTCGATGGTCGATCCTGCCCAAGCTTTCCCGTCTGTTCGCAATATGCCTCTCAGGCGATAAATCAATATGGGCTATTGATTGGGTCATGGCTGACATTGGACAGATTAATCCATGAAGCTGATGATTTACAGCTTGGCCCATGGCTCTATGTTGCTGGAACAAAACGATTAAATGACCCGATTAAACGCAATGCATTTTGGTTGTAAATAAGATATGATTGCGCCAAATGTTTTTTGCTACATAGCCTGAATGATTAAAATATTTCAGATGCACCACTAAGTATTTATGAAGGCCTGTTGGCATGGGGATCTTAATGTTACTGAAAAAAGTACTGTTGTTTATAGTAGCTCTGTTCATGGCTTTTTTTAGCACTAAAACCCTGCACGCTCAAGAGCAGGAGATTGAAGTCTATTATGGTGCACTGGGTGGTGGTCTGTATACAGTTGAATATACTGAATCGCGTGCAAGCGGCAACCTGACAGTCAAAGAAAACAGTGTTCCTGCCGGCCTCTTAAAAGTAGGTGTTGATGCCCAGTTGTGGGGTGCCGAACTACGCCTTGGCCTTGTTGGCAGCGCCAGCAATAACTTCCCGGTTAGCACAATCGGCAGTGCAACCCCCTTCAATATTGATGTGCAGGCCAGTCCGTTTTTTTCCTACCTTGGCAAGGTACAATACCCGTTCACTGATAAGTTCAAGGTTTATCTGCTGCTTGGTGGCACCATGGCCAACTTCTCCATCACACCCAACGGCACCACCGTGTTGCTTAAATCAAGTGCGGTAAAAACCGGTTTCACCTATGGTCTTGGCATGCAATATAGGGCTCATCGCGATTTCTCCATTGATTTGCAGTGGATCCAGTACTGGACCAATGTGGATATGTCGCTGACTACAGCAGGGCGTTCACGTGCATCATTTGGTGGATTCGGCCTTTCCGTCAATAAATTATTCGATTTTTAATGAGGCTTTAAACTTAATGACATATAAACAGGTACTAACAACGATGCGCTTTATTTTATCACTCATAACCATCACATGTTGCATGCTTCCAATGCTCTCGAATGCTGCGACCAGTGTCATTTCAGAGACTGTACCTGCCAATCTGGCCAACAGATTCTCTCAAAATGCCGTTAATGTTTTCATCTCTGCTCCTACCGTCACTGCTGTAACCAGCGCAAATCAGACTGGACTGGTTCAAAACTTTGACTTTGGCATCCTGCCGCCTGCAACCCCTGTCATCATGAACGCAATAGGTGGCATTATGTTGACCAACGGCAGCATTAATGGTGGCAATACCAACCTTGGCCCCCTGACTGGTGATACAGACGTATTCAATGAATTAACAAACCACCCGGCCTTTACAACAACAGGCACCTTTGATGCCTCATCCCTATCATTCAATTTCACTGTCACGCCAGGAAAAACAGCCGTTACATTTGACCTCGTATTCGCCAGTAATGAAGTTATCGGAGCCATCACGCCCGATACTGTTGTCATTATGGTGGATGGTGTGAACTACGGCAAACTGACCAACGGCCTGTTATTGAGCAATCAAACAGCCGGCATATTGGTGGCAACACCTGTGGCACAGGTTGTTACCGGTTTCACCAGCGCTTCAGCGGTACAGACAGTAACTGCACCACTTAATCCAGCCCTGACCAGTCATACATTTAAAATTGCCATTGCCGACAATGTCAACGCACAGACAGATTCAGCTGTCATCGTCTCTAATCTGACAGCTACGACCAGTACCCTCGGCGGTATGGGGGTCGGTGATATTTTTCCACCTGTTCTGACCCCATCAGCCAACGTCATCATTGAAGCAACAGGCCCAACCACCACTGTAAACCTGGGCACCCCTCTTGTGGTCGACAATGTAGACGTTCCGGCTCCTGCTGCTACCCCAACACCTGTCGGCCCATTCCCGGTTGGTGTCAATGTCATTACCTGGACGGCAACCGATGCTGCACTCAATGTTGGCACTGCCATACAGACCGTCACAGTCACTGACACCATTGCTCCTGCTATAGCTGCTCCGGCAGCGCAAACATTCTCAACAGCCAGCCCAACCATGGCAGCAGACATCACGGCTCACCTAGCCACAGTCACAGCAACAGACGTAGTTGGCGTAGTTGGCCCAATTACCAACAACGCTCCACTGGCATTTCCTGTAGGCAACACCACTGTCACCTTCACGGCAGTTGATGCCGCCGGTAATATAGGTACAGCTGCAACAACGATTACAGTCAGTGCAGCAACGATTATTGGTGTTAGCAACGCCACCACATTGGCTACACGGTTAACACAGTTTGATGCCAACATCAATTTCACCTTACCGGCTACCACAGCAGCAGCGAACCAAACAGGCCTGGTAGAGACAACCAATTTTGGAACCCTGGCCGGCGCACCACTCACCCTTCCTCAAACCAGTATCATGCTCACAACCGGTAATATTAGCGGCACCGGCAATGATCTCGGACCTCTACCTGGTGATGCCGATGTATTTAACGCCTTAAATGCACATCCATCCTTTGGCACAGCAGGTACAGCTGATGCATCCTCACTACAGTTTTCATTCACTGTCCCTGTCAACACCCCTTCTGTCAGCTTTGACTTTATTTATGCAACCAATGAATTGCTAGGTGGTGTAGCGCTGCCGGATGCTGTTGTAGTGATGGTTGATGGGGTAAATCGCGGCACATTCACCACCAATGGCCTGATCATATCCAACCTGAATGGTGCATTTCTGAATGCCAGCAACGGCACATTAATATCAGGATATACAAACCTCTCTCCGGCTCAGACGCTGACCGCTCTGTTAGATCCGGTACTTACCACCCACACGCTCAAAATAAGTATTGCTGACAACACACTGGCTACAACTGACTCCGCATTGATTATCTCAAATATGCGCACTTCAACCAGTAGCGCCAATGGTATTGGCCCGCTTGGAGCGGACTTCCTGCCTCCGGTTGTGACCCCCGCCGCCAATGTGACTATTGAAGCAACTGGCCCAACCACGACAGTGAATATCGGCACACCTGTAGTTACTGACAATATCGACCCTAATCCTACAGTAGTCGCTGCGCCGGTTGGCCCCTACCCTGTTGGTGCAACAGTTGTAACTTGGACCGCAACAGACGCCTCCGGCAATATCGGTACGGCAACACAAACGATCACCGTCACCGATACCACAGCACCAGGCATTGCTGCACCAGCAGCTCAGACATTCTCGACAACCAGCCTAACCATGGCAGCAGACATTACCGCTCACCTGGCTACTGTAACGGCAACCGATGCTGTCGGTGTATTATTGCCAATCGCCAACAATGCCCCGCTGGCATTCCCGGTAGGTAACACACTGGTCACATTTACTGTGTCAGATGCTGCTGGCAATACCGCTACGGCAACAACCATGATCACAGTGACCGCAGCATCCATTATCGGCATTAGCAATGCCACCAGCCTGGCTACGCGTTTGACGCAATTTGATCCTAATATCAATTTCACCCTGCCCCAGTCGACGGCTGTTCTTAATCAAACTGGCCTGGTTGAAACCACCAATTTTGGCACGCTTGCTGCGGCCCCTCTCACACTGACTCAGACCGGCATCATGCTGACCACAGGTAATATCTCAGGAACCGGTAACAATCTGGGCTTGGCTGGAGATACCGATGTATTCAATGCACTGAACAATCACATCTCCTTCGGTACCGGTGGCACATCAGATGCTGCATCGTTGCAGTTCTCATTTACAACACCGCCAAATACACTCTCGGTTGATTTTGACCTTATTTACGCCACCAATGAAGCCCTTGCAGGGATCG
The DNA here is from genome assembly GCA_964478615.1 of uncultured Zetaproteobacteria bacterium. Taxonomy (GTDB): domain Bacteria; phylum Pseudomonadota; class Zetaproteobacteria; order Mariprofundales; family Mariprofundaceae; genus Mariprofundus. The sequence continues at coordinate 32,275 of CAYZJL010000001.1, read as the reverse complement.
CACTACCAGACGCTGCTGTGATCATGGTAGATGGCATCAATCGCGGCACATTCCCCAATGGTCTATTGCTTGCCAATCTGAATGGTGCATTCCTCAATGCCACCAACGGCACACTGATTTCAGGCTACACCAATTTATCTGCGGCCCAGACATTGACAGCTCTGCTCAATCCAGCCCTTACCACGCATACCCTCAAGATCAGCATTGCTGATAACACCACTTCGACCATCGATACCGCTCTTATCATCTCCAACATGCGCATATCGGCAAGTACAAACAATGGCATGGGGCCATTGGGAACCGACTTCCTGCCTCCAGTGATTACACCGGCTGCCAATGTAACGATTGAAGCAACAGGCCCCACCACTGCTGTAAATCTGGTTGCCGCAACCGTAGTTGATAATGTTGATCCTAATCCCGTTGTAACAGCAACACCTGTAGGCCCATACCCTGTTGGTGCGAATATCGTGACATGGACTGCAACGGACGCAGCAGGCAATATCGGAACAGCAACCCAGACCATTATCGTTACCGATACCACTGTTCCTGTTATTGCAGCGCCTGTCGCCAAAACATTCTCAACAGCCAGTCCAACCATAGCTGCGGATATTACAGCGCATCTGGCTACAGTCACAGCCACTGATGCAGTCGGTGTTGTATTACCAATCACCAACAATGCACCACTGCTCTTCCCGGTAGGTAACACTACAGTGACCTACACGGTAACTGATGTTGCCGGCAATGTTGGCACTGCCACAACGGTGATTACCGTTAGCGCAGCAAGCATCATCAACATGGCCAATGCCACCACACTGGCGACACGCCTGACCCAGTTTGATCCAAATATCAACTTCACACTGCCTGTGGCAACTGCGGCCCTGAATCAGACCGGACTGGTAGAGACCACCAACTTCGGCACACTGGGACTAACTCCACTCACACTGCCGCAAACAGGTATTATGCTGACAACCGGTAATGTCAGCGGAACAGGTAATAACCTGGGCCCTCTGATTGGTGATGCGGATGTATTCAATGCATTAACCAACCATATCTCTTTCGCCTCAACCGGCACATCGGATGCGGCATTATTGCAATTCTCATTTACCGTGCCTGCCAATACCCCTTCGGTCAGTTTTGATCTGATCTACGCCACCAATGAAACCTTGGCCGGGGTTGCATTCCCGGATGCGGTCGTGGTAATGATTGATGGCGTAAACCGCGCCACCTTCACCAATGGATTGCTGCTCTCTAACCTGAATGGTGCATTTTTAACGGCCAGCAATGGCAACCTGATTTCCGGTTACACCAACCTCTCTCAGGCACAGACCCTGACAGCCCTGCTGAACCCAGCACTGGCAACCCATACCATCAAGATCAGCATTGCCGATAATAGTACTTCGCTTGTCGATTCCGCCCTAATTATCTCCAATATGCGTGTTGCTGTGAGTAATCAAAACGGTATTGGCCCTATAGGGGTTGACTTCCTGGCTCCGGCTATCACGCCAGCGGCCAATATCACGATTGAAGCAACTGGCCCGACGACAACCGTCAACCTCGGAACACCTACTGTCGTAGATAACGTGGATCCCAACCCTGTTGTCACTGCAGCTCCCGTTGGCCCTTATCCTGTTGGTGCCACGATCGTCACATGGAGCGCAACCGATGCGGCCGGTAATATTGGCACCGCCACACAAACCGTAACGGTAACCGATACCACGCCTCCGCTTGTTTTTGCACCGATAGCACAAACATTCTCAACGGCCAGCCCAACCATGGCTGCCGATATTGCCGCACACCTGGCAACCGTAGCTGCAACCGATGCGGTCGGTGTGATACTGCCGATCATCAACAATGCACCACTGGTATTCCCGGTCGGCAATACCACTGTGGTCTACACCATAGCTGATGCAGCCGGTAATATTGGTACAGCAAGCACGGTCATTACAGTGACTGCAGCATCTATCCTTAATGTCACCAATGCCACTACACTGGCTACACGACTGACCCAGTTTGATCCGAATATCACTTTCTCACTGCCCGCCGCAACCATTGCCCCCAATCAGGCCGGGCTGGTGGAGACAACCAGCTTTGGCACACTCGGCTTGGCACCACTCACACTACCGCAAACAGGCATTATCCTGTCGACAGGTAACACCTCAGGTACAGGCAATAACCTGGGCCCATTGGCTGGAGATACCGACGTATTCATTGCATTAACGGCACACCCTTCGTTCTCATCTGTTGGTACGGCAGATGCAGCCTCACTGCAGTTCTCATTTACCGTTCCTGCCAACACACCATCAGTCAACTTTGATCTGATCTATGCCACCAATGAGACACTGGCAGGTATCGCACTGCCTGATGCTGTTGTGATCATGGTCGATGGGGTGAACCGGGCTACATTTGCCACCGGTCTGCTGCTGGCCAATCTGAATGGTGCATTCTTGAATGCCACCAATGGCACACTGGTATCCGGCTTCACCAATCTATCTCCAGCCCAGACCTTAACTGCACTGCTGGACCCAGCACTGGCAACACATACGATTAAAATCACTATTGCCGATAACACCATCGCAACAGTTGATTCCGCCATCATTCTCTCCAACATGCGTAGCTCTACCAGCACCAACAATGGCATAGGCGCACTTGGAGCTGACTTCCTACCACCAGTCATTACGCCAGCTGCAAATATCACCATCGAAGCAACCGGACCGACTACAACCGTCAATCTCGGAACACCGACAGTCGTAGATAACATGGACCCCAATCCTGTTGTCACCGCTGCACCTGTTGGGCCATATCCGATTGGTGCAACTATCGTGACCTGGACCGCCACCGATGCCGCCGGTAATATCGGTACGGCGACACAAACAGTTACCGTAACGGATACCACAGCTCCTGTTGTTGTGGCACCTGTCGCCCAGACATTCTCTACACTCAGTCCAACCATGGCAGCAGATATTACCGCTCACTTGGCAACCGTAACGGCTACTGATGCCCTCGGCGTAATATTGCCCATCACCAATAATGCACCGCTGGCATTTCCTGTCGGCAATACGACAGTCACATTCACTGTGTCCGATGCCGCCGGTAATGCAGGCACTGCAAGCACAGTAATTACGGTGACCGCAGCATCCATTATCAACATCAACAACGCCACCACACTGGCGACTCGTTTGACACAGTTTGATGCCAACATTAACTTTACACTGCCGCTATTAACAGCTGCGACGAATCAGACTGGTCTGGTTGATTCAACCAACTTCGGCACTTTGGCAGCAGCTCCGCCACTTGCACCTACCCCGTTAACACTGACTCAGACCGGCATCATTCTTACTACAGGTAACACATCAGGCACAGGCAACAGCCTCGGCCCATTGGCTGGAGATACCGATGTATTCAATGCACTGAACAATCACATCTCCTTCGGCACCGGTGGCACATCAGATGCTGCATCGTTGCAGTTCTCATTTACAACACCGCCAAATACACTCTCGGTTGATTTTGACCTTATTTACGCCACCAATGAAGCCCTTGCAGGGATCGCACTACCAGACGCTGCTGTGATCATGGTAGATGGCATCAATCGCGGCACATTCCCCAATGGTCTATTGCTTGCCAATCTGAATGGTGCATTCCTCAATGCCACCAACGGCACACTGATTTCAGGCTACACCAATTTATCTGCGGCCCAGACATTGACAGCTCTGCTCAATCCAGCCCTTACCACGCATACCCTCAAGATCAGCATTGCTGATAACACCACTTCGACCATCGATACCGCTCTTATCATCTCCAACATGCGCATATCGGCAAGTACAAACAATGGCATGGGGCCATTGGGAACCGACTTCCTGCCTCCAGTGATTACACCGGCTGCCAATGTAACGATTGAAGCAACAGGCCCCACCACTGCTGTAAATCTGGTTGCCGCAACCGTAGTTGATAATGTTGATCCTAATCCCGTTGTAACAGCAACACCTGTAGGCCCATACCCTGTTGGTGCGAATATCGTGACATGGACTGCAACGGACGCAGCAGGCAATATCGGAACAGCAACCCAGACCATTATCGTTACCGATACCACTGTTCCTGTTATTGCAGCGCCTGTCGCCAAAACATTCTCAACAGCCAGTCCAACCATAGCTGCGGATATTACAGCGCATCTGGCTACAGTCACAGCCACTGATGCAGTCGGTGTTGTATTACCAATCACCAACAATGCACCACTGCTCTTCCCGGTAGGTAACACTACAGTGACCTACACGGTAACTGATGTTGCCGGCAATGTTGGCACTGCCACAACGGTGATTACCGTTAGCGCAGCAAGCATCATCAACATGGCCAATGCCACCACACTGGCGACACGCCTGACCCAGTTTGATCCAAATATCAACTTCACACTGCCTGTGGCAACTGCGGCCCTGAATCAGACCGGACTGGTAGAGACCACCAACTTCGGCACACTGGGACTAACTCCACTCACACTGCCGCAAACAGGTATTATGCTGACAACCGGTAATGTCAGCGGAACAGGTAATAACCTGGGCCCTCTGATTGGTGATGCGGATGTATTCAATGCATTAACCAACCATATCTCTTTCGCCTCAACCGGCACATCGGATGCGGCATTATTGCAATTCTCATTTACCGTGCCTGCCAATACCCCTTCGGTCAGTTTTGATCTGATCTACGCCACCAATGAAACCTTGGCCGGGGTTGCATTCCCGGATGCGGTCGTGGTAATGATTGATGGCGTAAACCGCGCCACCTTCACCAATGGATTGCTGCTCTCTAACCTGAATGGTGCATTTTTAACGGCCAGCAATGGCAACCTGATTTCCGGTTACACCAACCTCTCTCAGGCACAGACCCTGACAGCCCTGCTGAACCCAGCACTGGCAACCCATACCATCAAGATCAGCATTGCCGATAATAGTACTTCGCTTGTCGATTCCGCCCTAATTATCTCCAATATGCGTGTTGCTGTGAGTAATCAAAACGGTATTGGCCCTATAGGGGTTGACTTCCTGGCTCCGGCTATCACGCCAGCGGCCAATATCACGATTGAAGCAACTGGCCCGACGACAACCGTCAACCTCGGAACACCTACTGTCGTAGATAACGTGGATCCCAACCCTGTTGTCACTGCAGCTCCCGTTGGCCCTTATCCTGTTGGTGCCACGATCGTCACATGGAGCGCAACCGATGCGGCCGGTAATATTGGCACCGCCACACAAACCGTAACGGTAACCGATACCACGCCTCCGCTTGTTTTTGCACCGATAGCACAAACATTCTCAACGGCCAGCCCAACCATGGCTGCCGATATTGCCGCACACCTGGCAACCGTAGCTGCAACCGATGCGGTCGGTGTGATACTGCCGATCATCAACAATGCACCACTGGTATTCCCGGTCGGCAATACCACTGTGGTCTACACCATAGCTGATGCAGCCGGTAATATTGGTACAGCAAGCACGGTCATTACAGTGACTGCAGCATCTATCCTTAATGTCACCAATGCCACTACACTGGCTACACGCCTGACCCAGTTTGATCCGAATATCACTTTCTCACTGCCTGCCGCAACCATTGCGGCCAATCAGGCCGGACTGGTTGAGACAACCAACTTTGGCACACTGGCTGCACTCCCTCCACTTGCAGCTACACCTCTCACGCTGCCACAAACAGGTATTATCCTGTCGACCGGCAACACCTCAGGTACAGGCAATAACCTGGGCCCATTGGCTGGTGATACCGATGTATTCAATGCATTGAGTGCACATCCATCATTTGCAACCATAGGTACCGCCGATGCAGCTTCACTACAGTTCTCATTCACTGTTCCTGCCAACACGCCATCGATCAACTTTGATCTCATTTATGCGACCAATGAACTACTTGGTGGTATCGCGCTGCCCGATGCTGTCGTAATCATGGTGGATGGTGTCAACCGGGCTACATTTGCCAACGGTTTGCTACTGTCCAACCTGAATGGTGCATTCCTCAATACCACCAATGGTACGCTGGTTTCCGGCTTTACCAATCTATCTCCGGCTCAGACCTTAACTGCACTGCTGGATCCAGCACTGGCAACACACACGATTAAAATCACTATTGCCGATAACACCACCGCAACAGTTGATTCCGCCATCATTCTCTCAAACATGCGTATATCGGCCAGCACCAACAATGGTATGGGCCCGGTTGGAGCGGACTTCCTGCCTCCCGTCATTACACCTGCGGCGAACATCACCATCGAAGCAATCGCTCCAACTACGCCTGTCAATCTTGGTGCTCCAACCGTAGTGGATAATCTGGATCCCAATCCAACACTTGTAGCCGCCCCGGTAGGGCCATACCCGGTTGGTGCAACCATCGTCACCTGGACTGCAACCGATGCGGCCGGCAACATCGGTACAGCGACACAAACAGTTACTGTCATTGACACCACCGTTCCTGCTATTGTAGCCCCTGTAGCCCAGACGTTCTCCACTGTAAGTGCCACTCTGGCTGCTGATATTGCTGCTCATCTGGCAACCGTAACGGCAACGGATGCTGTTGGTGTGGTACTGCCCATCACCAACAATGCACCGTTGGCATTCCCTGTCGGCAATACGACAGTCACATTTACAGCCACAGATCTCGCTGGCAATGCAGGGACTGCTACGACGGTGATCACCGTTAGTGCAGCCAACATCATCAACATGAACAATGCTACTACGCTGGCAACACGGCTAACGCAATTTGATCCGAACATTAATTTCACATTACCTGTTGCCACCGCTCTGGCAACTCAAACTGGTTTGGTTGAAACCACCAACTTCGGTACGCTTGTAGCAGCCCCACTGACGCTGCCTCAGCCCGGTATCATCCTTACTACAGGTAATGTCACGGGTACGGGGAATAGCCTTGGTCCATTGCCTGGCGATACGGATGTATTCAATGCCCTGAATACACACCCACTATTCGCCACTGCGGGCACTGCCGATGCCGCCTCACTGCAGTTCTCGTTCACTGTACCGGCCAACACACCATCGGTCAGTTTTGACCTGATTTATGCCACCAATGAAGTAATTGCTGGCATTGCATCTCCAGATGCTGTTGTGGTAATGGTTGATGGTGTAAACCGTGCTACCTTTGCCACTGGTCTATTGCTTTCCAATCTGAACGGTGCCTTTCTGAGTCCGACAAATGGTACGCTTGTCTCAGGCTACACCAATCTTTCCCCTGCTCAGGTAATGACTACCTTGCTGAACCCTGTCCTCACAACGCATACGATCAAAATAAGCATTGCGGATAACAGTACTGCTCTGGTTGATTCAGCGCTGATCATCTCCAACATGCGTGTTTCAGCCAGCACCCAAAATAGTATCGGCCCGGTCGGGGCTGACTTCCTGCCTCCTGTGATCACGCCGGCTGCTAATATTTTCATGGAGGCAACCGGACCAACTACTACGGTTAATCTGGGCGTGCCAAATGTCATTGATAATGTAGATCCTAATCCAACCGTAACCTCAGCGCCTGCCGGACCATTCCCGGTAGGAGCAACCGTTGTTACCTGGAGTGCTACGGATATCGCCGGTAATATCGGTACTGCCACACAACTGGTCACGATCAATGATACTACAGCGCCGCTAATTACAGCGCCTGTAGCTCAGACCTTCTCAACAGCAAGCCCAACGCTGGCTGCCGATATCACAACACACCTGGCCACGGTCACTGCTACAGATGCTGTTAGTGTTATTCTGCCGATTCTCAATGATGCACCACTGCTGTTCCCTGTTGGTAATACCACGGTAACCTTCACCTCTACCGATGCAGCCGGTAATGTTGGAACTGCCACAACGGTCATCACCGTCAGTGCTGCTTCTATTCTGAATGTCACCAACGCAACCAGCCTGGCCACACGCCTGACCCAGTTTGATGCCAATATCAACTTCACCCTGCCTGTCGCCACTGGCATTGCAAACCAGACAGGACTGGTGGAGAGCACCAATTTTGGAACACTGGGATTAGCACCACTCACACTACCCCAAAAATCCATCATTCTGACTACGGGTAATTTCTCAGGTACAGGCAATAACCTGGGGCCTCTGGCTGGCGATGCCGATGTGTTTAATGCCTTAAGTGGACATCCATCATATGCCACTGTCGGTACTGCTGATGCTGCTTCGCTGCAATTCTCTTTCACCGTACCTGCTAACACGCCATCGGTAAGCTTTGATCTGATCTACGCCACCAATGAAGGTATTGCAGGCACGGCTCTTCCTGATGCCGCAGTCATCATGGTTGATGGTATAAACCGCGGTATATTCAACAATGGTCAGTTATTATCCAACCTTAACGGTGCATTTTTAACGGTATCCAATGGCGCATTGATTTCCGGTTACACCAACCTATCTCCGGCACAAACAGTTACAACACTGCTGGATCCTCTCCTGACCACACATACGCTTAAAATCAGTATTGCGGACAACACCACTGCAACTGTCGACTCAGCTCTGATCATCTCCAACATGCGTATTTCAACCAGTAACACCAACGGCATGGGACCTCTGGGCGTGGACTTTCTACCCCCTGCTGTCACACCGGCTGCCAATATCACGATTGAGGCGACAGGCCCAACGACCGCCGTCAATCTGGGCGCTCCGACCGTGGTCGATAATATTGACCCTAACCCGGCGCTCGTAGCTGCACCTGCTGGCCCTTACCCTGTAGGAGTCACTGTCGTCACCTGGACTGCAACTGATGCTGCCGGCAATATCGGTACCTCCACGCAAACAGTCACTGTGAACGACACTATTACTCCCGTGATTACGCCTCCGGCAGCACAGACATTCTCAACGGTCAGTCCAACCCTGGCTGCTGACATTGCAGCGCACCTAGCAACGGTGACAGCAATCGATGCCGTCGGTGTCATACTACCGATCACCAATAATGCGCCACTCCTGTTCCCTGTCGGTAATACTACAGTGACCTTCACAGCTTCAGATGCAGCAGGCAATCTGAGCACGGCAACTAGCGTGATTACCGTGAGCGCAGCTTCGATTGTAAATGTGAACAATGCCACCAGTCTGGCTACGCGATTAACGCAGTTTGATCCGAATATCACATTCTCGCTACCGCTAGCAACCATTGCGGCCAATCAATCGGGACTGGTTGAAACAACCAACTTTGGCACCCTGGCCGGGGCTCCACTCACATTGCTGCAAACAGGTATTATCCTGACTACCGGTAACGTAACGGGTACCGGTAACAACCTGGGGCCTTTGCCTGGTGATACGGATGTATTAAACGCCTTGAATGGCCACGCATCATTTGCGACTACCGGTACTGCTGATGCGGCCACCCTGCAATTCACATTCACAACACCTGCAAATACCCCATCTGTAAGCTTTGACCTGATCTATGCCAGCAATGAAGCGCTGGCTGGCGTACCATTCCCGGATGCAGTGGTGATCATGATTGATGGCGTAAACCGTGCTACCTTCACCAATGGCCTGCTACTGGCCAATCTGAATGGTGCATTCCTCAATGCCACCAATGGCACCTTGATTTCAGGCTACACGAACTTGTCACAGTCGCAGGTCTTGACTGCTCTGGTTAACCCGCTGCTTACCAGCCATACGATTAAAATCAGTATTGCAGACAATAACACCGCCCTGACTGATTCAGCCATTATTCTTTCGAATATGCGTCTTTCTGCCAGCACCCAAAATGGTATTGGGGCAGTAGGCGCGGATGTCCAGCCTCCGGTTATCACACCGGCAGCCAATATTGCTATAGAAGCTACCGGGCCTACAACAGCCGTGAACCTGGGCATTCCAAATGTGGTGGATAATATCGATCCCAATCCAACCGTAACCTCTGCTCCTATTGGACCATTTCCGATTGGTGTGACTCTGGTAACATGGAGTGCGACCGATGCCGCTGGCAATATCGGCACCGCAACGCAAACCGTTACCGTTTCTGATACCATAGCCCCAGCTATTGTTGCACCTGTAGCACAAACTTTTTCCATTGCCAGCCCAACAATGGCGACAGACATAGCAGCTTACTTGGCAACTGTTACTGCAACTGATGCCGTCGGCGTGGTACTGCCAATCACCAATGATGCGCCACTTCTCTTCCCGTTGGGCAATACAACAGTCACATTTAGCGCTCTTGATGTAGCTGCTAATACAGCCACAGCCACAACAGTAATCACTGTTAGTTCGGCATCGATCATTAACATGACCAATGCCACCAGTCTGGCAACACGTTTGACCCAGTTTGATGCCAATATCAATTTCACCCTGCCTGTCGCTACCGCCATTGCAAATCAAACTGGTTTGGTTGAAACCACCAACTTCGGTACGCTGGGTGTTGCTCCGGCAGCAATTCCACTGGTACTACCCCAGAAGGGTATTATCCTGACAACCGGCAACATTACAGGCACAGGTAACAACCTGGGCCCATTGGCCGGTGATGCCGATGTCTTCAGTGCTCTGAGTACACATCCGTTATTCGGTACGGCTGGCACCAGCGATGCCGCTTCTTTGCAGTTCTCATTCACTGTTCCTGTCAATACCTCATCCGTCGATTTTGATCTCATTTATGCCACCAATGAAACGTTGGCTGGTATTGCCCTGCCCGATGCCGTTGTCGTGATGGTTGATGGTGTAAACCAGGCCACATTTACTAATGGCCTGCTGTTATCTAATCTCAACGGAGCATTTCTGAATGCCACCAATGGCACATTAATCCCTGGGTATACCAATCTGTCTCAAGTACAGACCTTGACTGCCCTGCTCGATCCTGCCCTGACAACACACACCATTAAAATCACTATTGCAGATAATACTACTTCAGCAACTGACTCTGCACTGATCATCTCCAACATGCGCCTCTCGGCCAGTGCCAATAACGGCATGGGCCCACTCGGCGTAGATGTTTTGGCACCTGTAGTTACGCCGGCAGCAAATATTACTATCGAAGCAAGCGGAGTATTAACTGCTGTTAATCTCGGTGCTCCAACAGTAGTCGATAATATAGATCCCAACCCTCTGTTGGTAGCCGCTCCAATTAGCCCATACCCGGCTGGTGCGACCATCGTTACCTGGAGTGCTACAGATGCTGCCGGCAATATCGGTACAGCCACACAGACTGTTACAGTCACAGATACAACACCACCGGTTGTCGCTGCCCCGGCGCCTCAAACATTCTCTACCCTCAGTGCAACCATGGCAGCAGATATTGCAGCGCATCTGGCCACGGTGACAGCCACTGACCTTCTTGGTGTTGTTTTACCCATCACCAACGATGCACCACTGCTGTTCCCTGTTGGTAATACCACCGTCACTTTCACCGCCCTGGATGCCGCTGGTAATATTGGCACGGCAACCACAGTGATCACAGTAACATCAGCATCAATTATTAATATCACCAATGCAACAAGCCTGGCCACACGATTGACTCAATTTGACCCGAACATCAACTTCACATTGCCTCTGCTTACGGCCGTACCCAATCAGGTAGGTCTAGTCGAATCCACCAGTTTTGGAACACTACCTACCCTACCACCATTGGCTGCAGCACCACTTACATTGCCTCAGAAGGGTATTATTCTGACAACGGGCAATGTTACAGGTACAGGGAACAACCTGGGCCCACTGCTTGGTGATACCGATGTTTTCAATGCCTTAAGCGCGCACCCATCCTTTGCCACCATTGGCACCTCTGATGGAGCCTCCTTGCAGTTCTCATTTACAGTGCTTGCCAACACACCGGCAGTCGATTTTGACCTGATCTATGCGACCAATGAAGCTCTGGCTGGCACCGCCTTCCCTGATGCTGTTGTGGTTATGATTGATGGTGTAAACCGGGGTACCTTCAGCAATGGTCTGCTATTATCCAATCTGAATGGTGCCTTCCTGAACCCTACCAATGGTGCCCTGATCTCAGGTTATACGAACCTCTCGCAGGCACAAACATTGACAGCTCTGCTTAATCCATTGCTAACAACCCATACCATCAAAATCAGTATTGCCGACAACAGTTCAGCACTGACTGATTCGGCAATCATCATCTCCAATATGCGTGTCTCAGCCAATACCACCAATGGGATGGGGCCACTCGGTACAGACTTCCTTGCTCCGGTTATCACGCCTGCTGCCAATATCACTATCGAAGCAACCGGCCCAACCACGACTGTGAATTTGGGTGTGCCAAATGTAGTGGATAATGTTGATCCAAATCCGGTAGTCATTCCTACGCCTGCTGGCCCATATCCTGTTGGTGTAACAATCGTTACATGGACAGCAACCGATGCAGCGGGTAATGTATCTACAGCAACACAGACAGTTACAGTCACAGATACAACACTGCCTGTCGTGCTGGCTCCAGCAGCTCAAACGTTCTCCACCGTCAGCCCAACGCTGGCTGCGGACATTGCCGCGCATCTGGCTACGGTTACTGCAACAGATGCCGTTGGCGTTGTTTTACCTATCACCAATGATGCTCCGCTTGTATTCCCTGTGGGTAACACAACAGTTACATTCACAGCCTTGGATGTAAACGGCAACACAGGCACTGCAACAACCATCATCACGGTCAACTCAGCTTCTATCATCAACATGACCAATGCGGTCAGTCTGGCAACCCGTTTGACCCAGTTTGATGCCAACATCAACTTTACCCTGCCTCTGGCTACTGCTGTTGTGAACCAAACAGGCCTGGTGGAGACCACCAATTTTGGTACGTTGGCGGCAACCCCTCTCAGCTTGCCACAACCGGGCATTATCCTAACGACAGGTAATGTCAGTGGAACAGGCAACAATCTCGGCCCACTGGCAGGTGATAACGATGTATTTAATGCGTTGAATACACACCCATCATTTAACACTGCCGGTACTGCTGATGCAGCATCCCTGCAGTTCTCATTCACGGTACCTGCCAATACACCATCGGTGAGCTTTGATCTCATTTACGCCAGCAATGAAGCACTGGCTGGTACCGCCTTCCCTGATGCAGTAGTAGTCATGGTTGATGGTATCAACAGAGGCACGTTTACCAATGGACTGCTGTTATCCAATCTTAACGGGGCATTCCTCAATGCCACCAATGGCACCCTGATTCAGGGTTATACTAACCTATCTCTGGCCCATACATTAACCACGCTGCTGGATCCGTTGCTAACTACGCATACCCTCAAAATAAGTATTGCCGATAATAGCACTGCACTAACTGATTCTGCGATCATCATCTCTAATATGCGCACCTCAACCAGCACCAACAGTGGTATGGGCCTACTTGGGGCAGACTTCCTGCCACCAGTTGTCATTCCTGCTGCAAATATCACCATTGAAGCTACCGCACCAACAACTCCGGTTAATTTGGGCGTTCCAAATGTGGTTGATAATATGGATCCCAACCCAACAGTAGCGCCTACTCCTGCAGGCCCATACCCGGTCGGTACAACGCTTGTCACATGGAGTGCTACCGATGCAGCAGGTAATATCGGTACTGCAACGCAAACAGTTACAGTTACCGATACCACGGCTCCAGTCATTACTGCACCTGCCGCGCAAACATTCTCAATATCCAGCCCAACCATGGCGGCAGACATTGCAGCTCATCTGGCAACCGTCACTGCAACTGATCTCGTGGGGCTGGTACTACCAATCACCAATGATGCTCCAATCGCTGGCTTCCCTGTGGGCAATACCACAGTCACCTTCACAGCCTTGGATGCAGCTGGTAATGCCGGTATAGCAACAACAGTCATCACTGTTACCTCTGCCTCAATCATCAATATTACTAATGCCACATCGCTGGCTACCCGACTGACTCAGTTTGATGCCAACGTAAACTTCACCCTGCCGGTGCTTACCGCAGTACCAAACCAGGTTGGATTGGTCGAAACGACCAATTTCGGCACCTTAGCAGCATTTCCTCCTCTGGCAGGAACCCCACTGACAATGCCGCAAACCGGTATTATCTTAACCACTGGTAATGTAACAGGAACAGGCAACAACCTCGGCCCATTGGCTGGAGACGGCGATGTATTCAATGCATTAACAGCGCACCCCTCATTCACCTCAATTGGTACATCAGACGCTGCCAGCTTACAGTTCTCATTTACTGTTCCGCCTAATACACCATCGGTAGACTTTGATCTGATCTATGCCACCAATGAACTGTTGGCAGGTGCCCCATCTCCGGATGCCGTAGTGATCATGGTGGATGGTGTCAACCGCGCCACATTCACCAACGGCCTACTACTATCCAACCTGAATGGTGCATTCCTGAATGCTACCAATGGTACATTGATTGCAGGTTACACCAACCTGTCGCAAACTCAGGTTTTGACTGCCTTGTTGAACCCGCTATTAACGACGCATACCATCAAAATCAGTATTGCAGACAATAGCTCAGCCCTGACTGATTCAGCCCTGATCATCTCCAATATGCGTGTATCTAACGGCACTCAAAATGGCATTGGTGCCCTGGGAGCGGACTTCCTGCCACCAGTCATCACGCCAACAGCCAATATTGCTATAGAAGCAACCGGACCAACCACTGTTGTTAATCTGGGTGTGCCAAACGTAGTGGATAATATCGACCCTAACCCACTGCTCGTAGTCGCGCCGGTTGGCCCATACCCTGTTGGTGTCACCGTTGTCACCTGGACGGCAACCGATGCGGCAGGCAATGTCGGTACAGCCACACAGACAATCACGATTAACGATACCATAGCTCCAGCCATTGTTGCTCCTGCTGCCAGAACATTCTCAACAGCCAGTCCAACCATGGCAGCAGATATCGCAGCGCATATGGCTACGGTTACGGCAACAGATGCAGTCGGTGTGGTATTACCGATCACCAATAATGCACCGCTGGTATTCCCTGTAGGCAACACTACGGTAACGTATACCGCTTCCGATGCTGCTGGTAACATCAGCACTGCGACCACCGTCATCACAATAACAGCAGCCAATATCATTGCCATGAGCAACGCTAACACGCTGGTTACTCGTCTAACCCAGTTTGATGGCAATATCAACATTACTCTGCCGCTCGCAACCGCCGCAGCAAATCAGACCGGTCTGATTGAAACCACCAACTTCGGCACACTGGCGGCAGCACCTCTGACGCTGGCTCAAAAAGGTATTATGCTAACAACGGGTAATATCACTGGCACGGGTAATAACATTGGTACGCCTGGTGATACAGATGTCTTCAATGCACTCAATGCAGATCCGGCATTTGCAACAACTGGCACCGTTGATGCAGCCAGTTTGCAGTTCTCATTCACTGTCGCGCCCAACACACCATCTGTCAGTTTCGATCTAATCTATGCCACCAATGAAGCTCTGGCTGGTGTCGCCTTCCCTGATGCTGTTGTGATCATGGTAGACGGCGTGAACCGCGGTCTCTTCAGCACTGGAGCTCTATTGGCCAACCTGAACGGAGCATTCTTGAATGCCAGCAATGGCATCTTGATCTCAGGCTATACCAACCTGTCTCAGGCGCTGACCTTAACAACGCTGTTGGATCCACTGCTGACTACGCACAGCATCAAGATCAGCATTGCAGATAACAGCAATGCGCTGACTGACTCTGCATTGATCATCTCCAATATGCGCTCCTCTACCAGTACTCAGGGCGGCATGGGCGTACTGGGAATGGATAATTTTCCACCAGTGATCACGCCTCCAGCGGATATCATCACCGAGGCAACGGCTCTAACAACGGCAGTTGCCCTGGGCATTCCTACAGTCACCGATAACCTTGACCCTAACCCAACAGTACTGCTTGCTCCTGTTGGCCCATATCCTGTTGGATTGACCGTGGTGACATGGACTGCAACAGATGCTGCAGGCAATGTGTCAACGGCACTACAAAATGTAACGGTGACAGATACCACTGCACCATTGATCACTGCACCTGTCGCACGTACCTTCTCAACAGCTACAGCGACATATGTAACGGACATTACAGCTCACATGGCGACTGCTGCAGCTACGGATCTGGTCGGTGGTATTGTGGCTGTCGTCAACAATGCACCACTCGTATTCCCAGTTGGTAATACCACTGTTACATTCACAGCAACTGATCTGGCGGGTAATATCTCCACAGCCACAACGGTGATTACCGTAACATCAGCCACCATATTCAGTGACATCAATGCAACAAATCTGGCAACACGATTAACGCAATTTGATCCAAACATTACGTTTGCCTTCCCGCTGGCAACTGCCGTTACCAATCAGACTGGTCTGGTTGAAACGACCAACTTTGGTCTGCTCATTCCGGCAGTTGCTCCGGCACTACCGGTTAACCTTGCACTGCCTCAGCCCGGTATTATGCTGACTACCGGTAATTTGACAGGTACAGGCAATAGCCTTGGCCCATTGCCTGGCGATACCGATGTGTTCAATGCGCTCTCATCTGACCCGCTGTTTAACACCACGGGCACTTCGGATGCTGCCGCATTACAGTTCACATTCACGGTTCCGGCCAATACCCCATCCGTCAGTTTTGACCTGATTTATGCCACCAATGAATTGCTGGCTGCAGTAGCATTCCCGGATGCTGTTGTCATCATGGTTGATGGTGTGAATCGTGGCACCTTCACCAGTGGGCAGCTTCTGTCCAATCTTAATGGTGCATTTCTGAATGCCACCAATGCTACACTGATACCGGGTTATACTAATGTTACCCGAGCCCAGACGCTGACCACGCTCCTTAATCCTGCTCTGGCAACCCACACTATCAAAATCAGTATTGCTGATAATAGCAGCGCCCTTACCGACTCTGCCCTGCTCATATCGAATATGCGTGTATCTACCGGCACTCAAAATGGTATGGGACCCTTGGGAACAGACTTCCTAGCCCCCGTTGTGACCGCCCCGGCCGATGTTGTATCTGAAGCAGGTGCACCACTCACCACGGTGAATCTGGGTGTGCCAAACGTAGTAGATAATCTGGATCCGAATCCAACGGTCGTACCAGTTCCTGCCGGCCCATACCCGGTTGGTTTAACGGTGGTAACATGGACGGCAACAGATGCGGCCGGCAATGTCGGTACAGCCATCCAGAATGTAACCGTACAGGACACACTTCCACCGACGATTATTGCTCCTGCCGTGAAAACATTCTCGGCATTCAGTCCAACGCTGGCAGCAGATATTGCAGCGCATCTGGCCACCGCAACCGTGACAGATCTTGTCACGCTCGCACCGGTCATGGTGAATGATGCACCGCTTGTATTCCCGGCAGGCAATACCACGGTTACATTCACTGCAACAGATGCAGCAGGCAATGTTGGTACAGCATCCACCTTTATCACGGTATCTGCGGCAGCAATTATCAATAACACCAATGCTGTGGATCTGGCTACGCGATTAACTCAGTTTGATGCAAGTATTACCGTCACTGCCCCAACTCTAATTGCAACAGCCAATCAAACAGGCCTTGTAGAATCCAGCAGTTTTGGAACATTGACCCTTCCTGCTCCGGCCCTTCCTGTAGCATTATCCCTACCGCAGCCGGGTATTATGCTGACTACCGGTAACATCACCGGTACAGGTAACAACTTAGGACCGATGCCCGGTGAGCAAGCTATATTCAATGCTTTGATTAACCATCCAACATTCAGTTCCGCTGGCACCGCTGATGCAGCTTCTCTGTCATTCTCATTCACCGTTCCTGCTAACTCAGCATCGGTCACTTTGGACTTCATTTTTGCTTCCAATGAAGCTGTTGCAGGCTCCCCTCGTCCTGATGCAGCTGTGATCATAGTTGATGGAATAAACCGTGCCACATTCTCAAATGGCCTGCTGCTTGCCAATTTGAATGGCAACCTTCTCAATGCCAGTAATGGCACACTGGTTGCCGGTTATGCCAATGTATCTCAAGCGCATTCAATGACTGTTGTATTGGATCCATTGTTAGCAACGCATACGATTAAGATAGCCATTGCAGATAATACGGATGCCAATATCGATTCAGCATTGATCTTATCCAATATGCGTGTGACAACCAGTACACAGACTGGCATGGGTACAGGTGATTTCTTAGCACCAGTAGTCATTGCTCCCGCAGATCTCACCGCTGAAGCAACAGGGCTCACAACGAATGTCAATTTAGGTATCGCCTTTGCCGTTGATAATGTCGACCCAACTCCGGTAGTGGTGCCATCACTTGGTCTTCTTCCTTTCGGGCCACTTCCCCTGGGAACCACCCAAGTCACCTGGAGTTCAACCGATCTGGCAGGCAATGTTGGTACTGCAATACAGACTGTCACCGTCGTAGATACAACCCCACCGATTGTACAAGCAGCAGCGAATACGATTTTTGCTGCCAGCTCTCCAGCGGGGCTACCTGTTTCAAGCATCAACATCTCTCAACTGCTTGTTACAACTATAGCAACTGATGCAGTGGGTATTCGTTCCATCACCAATGATGCTCCTCCTCTATTCCCTGTAGGAACCACCCGGGTGACATTTACAGCCACGGATATCTCAGGAAATGTAACCACAGGATTTACCGATATCCTGATTACTCCATTCGTAGCTGCTGGTGGCGTTAATGCTATCCCTAATGGCACTGATCAAATTCCACCTGTGCTGAAACTGGTTGGCAGTAATGTAGTCACAGTACTTCAGACCGCTCTTCCAGCCACCTATGCAGACCCTGGCGTTATGGTTAACGATAACTTTGATGGCCCAATAGCGATGCCAAAACTAGCTAACAATACCATCGACACCTCTATAGCCGGTTCGACCGCTCTGGTTTACAGCGCCTCTGACACCTCAGGTAACACGGCGCAAATCGTTCGCATGGTGCATGTTGTCGCTCTGGCCCCTGGTATTGACCAATTGCCGCCAATAGTGACATTAGGACCAATACCAAGTAATCCGGTCGGTCATGATATTTTTGTGGGTGCAACAAGCTTTGCAGGTATTTTAAGCAGTGATACGGCATTGAATGGTTTCTTCAGTAATGCAACAGTGACAGCCGCAGATGACCCCACTCTTCCGAGCTCTGGATTAGCTACTGCAGTTTTAAATGATGCTCCGGCAATCATAGCTATAGGTAAAACCGTGGTAACATTTAGTGTGACTGACAATGCAGGTAATATAGGCAGTGCAACTGCAACGATTACAGTCAGTGGTGTCGTCCAAAGTATAGGCAATCCACTTGATTTTGATGGTGATAGCATGCCCGATGATTGGGAAATCAGTGTCTTTGGAGACCCTCTTCTCAAGGTTGCTGGTCCAGGTACCGACTTTGATCTGGATGGCGTAAGCGATGCATTGGAACGCCTGTTAGGCACCAACCCTCTGCTTGCTAATAGTAACCCTTCAGGTGCATCTACAGATCTGAAAGACCTTCTGGATCTTAGCAACCCAAGTGATAGCGATGGAGATGGTATTATTGATGCCCTTGAAGATAATATTAGTGCACTTGACCCAACAATGGCCACAGGTATTCCTTCACCCAATGGAAGTACTACATTCTCTATCAATGGTGGTGCAAACGTAATTCAATCTATTGCAGTCACTCAGATACCGGCAAACCCTCCATTTAATATCCTCCAAGCTCATGGCCTGCTCTCTTATAATGTGCTGACTGCAGTAGGTGGCAGCGCCACGATTCAGATCAACTCAACACAGCCATTCGGTACCAATTCACAGTTCTACAAAGTTGATGCGGTAGGCAACTACTCGCTGATTCCTGCAGCCAATGTGACCATGATCGGTGCCAACACCATTAGTTTGACACTGACCGATGGTGGCCCATTTGATCTGGATGGCATTGCTAATGGTGTGATTGTTGACCCAATTGCATTCGGCGCTGCACCAGCTGTGTTGGGAGCCAATAGTGGAGCCGCTGGCGGCGGTGGCTGTGCAATTCAAACAGATGCAACCTTTGATCCACTACTACCGCTGTTATTCACCATTGCACTGTTATTCCTGCTCATGCGCAGGAAGCAGAGCATGATGATGAAATAATAATTCCCCAACGCTCTGAATAATCGTCTATACCTGTTTAGAGCGTTGGATCGTTACACAAATATAATAGATAATGGATGGAACAGATAACCATGCAAAACAGAATACCGCATTCGAAAAGTAGTCAAGAGGGATTTACACTCTTAGAAATCATGGTGGTGCTGGTCATCATCGGTGTATTGGCGGCGCTGGTCGCGCCACGCTTTCTTGAGCGTGCTGATGAAGCCAAAGTAGAAGCTACCAAAGTACAGATGAAAAACATCGGTCAGGCGCTGAAACTGTATCGCCTGCAACATGGTAAATACCCCAACTCCGGTGCAGGACTACAGATATTAGCGACCGGCAGTAAACGTTATATTGACGCCATTCCCAAAGACCCATGGGGCAATGATTATGTATACCTTTCACCCGGTGTGCATGGTGACTTTGATATTCTATCTTATGGCGTAGATGGCCAGTCTGGCGGTAGTGGCATGGATGCTGATATCGGTAATTGGCAATAACGCCGCCAACGCTTGCGTGATCGCAGCATGCTCTGCAAAAATAAAATCTCTGATCAACGTACGCATGAATCGGGTTTTACACTTTTAGAAATCATGATGGTGATCCTTATCCTGTCGGTCACCTCCATGATGGTCGCACCATCCTTTTTCTCCGCCTCATCTGTATCACTGCAAGACGAGGGCCACAGGTTGGTTCAAACACTGAGACTGGCCCAGGATGAGGCGATACTGTCCGGTCAAATATTGCGCATGACACTGCGCAGCCATAGTTACTCCTTTCAGTCTGTCAGCTTTAAGGGGGAGTGGGTGCCGTTCAACTCAGCGCCGTATCAGGATTATCAACTGATTGATGGTGTGCGTATTGATCAGATCAACCCGCAACCACCACTGACTGAACAAACAGATGAAGAGAAAGAGCCGGTACTCGCTCATTTGCTGCTACTACCTGAAGGTATGAATCAAATATCCGATATCACTCTGTTTCAGTCATCCAATAGTCGCACATTACATATCCAGTTCAGACCAGGGCCTGGTGGTATTCGTATCGTCAAAGAAGCCACCTCAGAAACACCATGAAAAACAGTCAGTCCGGCTTCACCCTGATCGAAGCCCTGGTAGCCCTGATGATTGCTGCTACAGCACTGGTGGTCTTGATGGGTAGCCTTGGTACCTCCTCTGATATCCAGAGAACGCTTGCCATGCATCAACTGGCAACCGAGGAGGCACAGAATAAACTGGCTGAATTTTCTATCTATTCAGCAGGCCTTGATGAACAGACCGGCACGATTGAAGTCGCCAACATGCAACTGGAGTGGCGCCGTTGGAGTGAAAAAACGATGCTCGATGGATTTGTGCGCATCAATGTCAGCATGCAGGTGCCCGGTGAGCCTGAAGTCACACTGTTTATGTATCAGAAAACCCCATGACATCTAACAATCACACGATCCCCCCCACTATTTCTAATCAACAGGAGCAAGGGTTTACACTCATTGAAGTGCTGATGGCATTGACCGTCTTTGCTCTGATTTCAGCACTTGCTTATAGCACACTCGACATAGCCGGTACGGGTTTCAAAGTCCTCAGTGATGTACGTTTGGTGCAAGAGAAGTCTGGTTGGGTAGCCAAACAGTTGCGCAAAGATATGCGCTATTTAACGGCCGCCCCCCATTACCCTGCCCCCAAGCCGGGCATACAGTCAGCGTCTCAAAATATCGTACCGATCCGTATCAAAAATGATAACAGGGGAGATATAGAGTTCGATGATCTCTGGTTACTGGTACGCGAGCCCGGGCTGCAAGGCATCTCCCAGGTACACTATTATATTGACGAAGATACAAATCATCTGATGCGTGAATCACGTCTGCTGTTAGCACGCGACCATATTGAAGCCATGCGTTGGGATTTTGGAGCAATACGTTCATGGTCAGTGGAAGTATGGGACCGCAATGCCAACTGGCGCCAGGACTGGAACTTTAATGCGCTGGCATTTGCATGGCCCAAAGCAGTCAGAGTCACCATGTTGGTGGATGATAAAGAGAGCATCGCCAGCCAGCGCCAATGGCTGATGCAGGTGTTCCCGGAACAACAACTATGAGGCCTTTCAGTCTAAAACATCGCTTCTGTCATCGACTAAAGCAGCACAATCGGCCAGAGCATCAACGCGGAGCAGCGCTCATCATCGTACTGGGTCTTGTTGCACTGATCAGCACATGGGCCATTGATGCGCTGTATGAAGATAATATCGCCTTACGTCGAGCTGAGAATAGCGATAATGCCCTGCGTGCTGAGCAGGCCAGTCAGTCGGCGCTCATTTTAACAGCCAAAATATTGCATGAGGATATCAAAGAGTCTCAAACCGATGATTTGGAAGAGGCATGGGCCCAACAGGCTGAAGCTTTTCCGATTGATGATGGCATCGTACAAGGAATAATCATTGATACCAACCGATCATTCAACCTGAACGATCTGGTTGATAAAAATGGTCTGATCAATGCTGACGTTGAAAAAGCTATCAAAGCCCTGTTCACCCAGCTTGAGTTGGATGCAAGTCTGGTTGATGCGTTGATTGACTGGATGGATGTAGACGCACAAACACATGGCAGCAATGGTGGCGAAGATTCCAGTTATTATGACCGTGATTACCATGTCAAAAATGCGCGTCTGGATCGCTGGCATGAACTACTGCTCATTCGTGGTTTCGATGCGAAAACAGTTGCGGCACTGGAACCTTTTTGTACCGTACGCCCTGTGCCAGCGAATGATATCTCCAAGATCAATATCAACACGGCATCAGCACAAGTACTCATGGCGCTGATACCCGATATGACACTCTCTGATGCCGAAATATTTATAGCTGATCGCCCCTTTAGCACTGTGCCACTAAATAGCCCTTGGCTAACAAGCTTGAATCAGAAGATGAAGTCATACTTGAGCGTGAGCAGTGATCTCTTTATGGTGCGAACACAGGCTTCTTTTGGCCGGGTCAATTTGAGGGAGACATTTATGCTAGAGCGCCAATCCGGAATCGTTAAGCTGCTCTCATTTGAGCGCAGCTATAACTCCTCTCCCCTGCCATCCAACCGTAATGAATAGCATGCCCTCAACCTCCAAGCATGCGCTGACAATCAGCTACGATGGCGCACATTGGCAAGCAGTCGATGCCAATCTTAATATGATGGTGTTATCCGTTGCTGATGATGCAATGCTGCCTGTACTGCCTGATGGAGCTGTTGTGACAACGCTCCTGTTACCGATCGAACAACTGCTCAACCGAACATTCAGCTTACCATTCTCCAACCCAAAATTCATCGATCAGGAGGTTCTGGCCCAGGAATTAGAGGAGCATAGCTCAGAAGAGAGTGATGCATGGTGGTTATCATGGCGAGCAGGTCAACACAGTGACGGTGTAGCCGGTATCATGATTGGTATGCCAGAAACATTGCGCCAGGAGATTGAGGTCAATGGTGCATGGCGTGATAGCAAGATTATTGGCCCCGATATCTGGGGCCGTTTGCATCATCAACTGGAGAACTACCGGCAAGCACAACACACCGAAACCCCGAACGACGAAACAGCCGAAACAATCGCTGTATTTGATACCGACAGCACGGGGATATTCTTTGGTGTTTGGCAATGTGCCAATGCGCATAACAAACAGGGTTATTGGCTCGCGATGCGACGTTTAAACTGGCCAGAAGGACGTGCTTCCAGTGAACCTGAATCCAGTCTGGTCGAGAATATTCAATACTCTCTTCAAAGTATGGGGGGGTTGGATAGCACCATCGCCATCGGCAGATTAAGCAGGCCTCTGCACACCGCGCTGAATCTTTCGTCATGGCATGGTGACCTGTTCGAAGCTGATGAACTACCAAGCCGTCATGATGCCACCATAGCGGTTGAAGCCACTACAAACCTGAATTTTCGCCATGGTCGATGGCGTTCAGGCTATCAGATGAGCCAGATCAAGCCCTGGTATCGCAGCCTTGCATTGGCCGCAGCCCTGATACTAGTCTGGTCAGTCGCGATGATGTGGCAGAATCACCAACTCGAACAACAGGTGCTGATGCATCAACACCGTGTTATTGATGCTTTTCATCAAGGTTTACCACATGAAAAAGTGATCATTGATGCGCTTGCCCAACTTCAAAAAGCTGCAGGTCAAGGCCACAACAACGCGAATGACAGCAACAACCGTCGTACCCTTGCCTCACAGTGGCTGCAGCATATGCAAGTTATCAATTCTGTGTATCAGAAAATCACATGGACAATGCATGAGGTCACATTTAAAGATGGTCGCATGACCATTTCCGGCCAGGCCAAAGATTTACAGACCATGAACAGGCTTCAGCAGGCATTGCAATCGGAATCAGGAAAAAAGGTGAACATTAAAGATACCGATCTGAGTGGCAATCAGGTCAAATTCAAGTTGGTATGGTCATGATTGAAACATGGAAAAATTCACTCACTCAATCCTTTGAGGAACAGCTGTTACCGCGTTACCAGCAATTGGAACGTCGCGAACAGAAGATCCTACTCACCGCAGCTATCATGTTACCACTGATCATCATTGTGTTTGGATTCATTCTGCCACTACAGGATCGTCAAATCGCCCTGCAAAAGGAGCTTAGCCTTGCCCAGAATCAGGCCGCCAAAGCAGATAGCCTAGCCAACTATTTAACAGCACATGCAGCTGAGCTGAAATCAAATAACAGTTCGGGAAGCCTGCTAACTATAGTTGATCAGCTAGCGCGCCAAACGCAGGTTAGAAGTTTCATGACCCGCATCAAACCACAAGTCTCACCGGGTGGTGGAGCGCAACGCTTGATGCTGAGTATGAAAGGTGTGCCCTATGATGCCATGCTTCGCTTTGTGCATGCGCTTGCTCAGCGTGATCTACATTTGAAGCAGATGACATTTAAAGCTTCTAAAACAGCTGGACATGTTCACGTGCACGCTATCATTAGTGAAATGTAATGATTCTATTTGTGCAGTTGGGGTAAATGGTAGGATTTTAAACGATGCGCAAGATCGAGTGGTTTTTCATCCAAGACAGCAGTTCTCAATTGAATATCCACAGCACCACTGGTTAACGTAAAACCACTTTTTTTCTGCCTGAGTACGGATATATTTTGCTCGGCAATACGTAAACCCTGCCTGGCTGATTTGCTAAACCAGTGATCGGCCTTGGCCCGATCCATCGCTATACCACGGCCAAGCGCATACATATACGCCAGTGCATTTTGGGCCGGAGCAAAACCCTGTTTGGCGGCTTCTCGATACCAGTTTACAGCCTTTTCATCCTGCTGTTCCATACCATCACCTTTACGGTACAAATTACCAAGGTTGAACTGGGCCGGAGCATAACCATTGTTTGCCGCTATTTGATACCAGTGAATAGTCTGTTTGAGATTTACATCGGTGCCCTGTCCTTTCTGATACATTGATGCAATGGTGTTTTGTGTTTCAGCATCACCTTTCCTGGCTGCCTGAACAAACAGGTTTAGTGCCTTTTTAAATTTCAACTGTCTGTAATAGAGAGCTGCCAGATTATACATCGCATCTGCACTGCCCAGATCACTGGCCTGTTGATACCACTGCTCTGCATCTGTGTTGCTGGTAACAACGCCATAACCCAAATCGTATAAAATACCCAACACTAATTTCGCGTCAGACCCCGTAGCCGATTGTGCTTTTTTCAACCACTCCGCCGCCGCATCTTCATTTTGCATCATGCCAATGCCACGCAGGTACATCAGAGCCAAGTTATACTGCGACAAAGCATCATCAGCTTGCGCAGCAGCCTTCAACCATTTCAAAGCACTTTTCAGATCCAGTTTTACACCACGGCCAAGCGCATACATGACCGCAAGATTATTTTGCGCCACCCTGTTGCCCTGCTCAGCAGCCTTCTGCAACCATGGCGCTGCAGACGCATGCTTATCTGTTTCCGCATACAGGATAGCAAGGTTACTTTGAGCTAATGGCGAGCCGCTCTCTGCTGCCTTTTTCAACCATTTTAATGCTTGTTCACGATTAAACGTTACACCTTTCCCAAGCCCATAGAGAGCACCAAGCTTTGATGCTGCCGGCATATCCCCCTGCTCAGCGGCTTTAAGATACCAGTCAGCGGCCTGTGTCATGGATTCGGGTTTACTGCTATGCGACAGCAGTTCCGCCAAATGAAATTGAGCTTTGGCATTTCCACTGGCAGCACTTTGATGCAACCACTGTTCAGCTTTACCCATATCTGCACTTAAGCCCTGCCCCTGCTGATAAATACGTGCCAATACAAACTGAGCGGATGAATCACCGGCCGATGCTTTTGCACTGACCCTGTTAAGCAGACGTTGCAGATAAGAGCTGGCCTCAATACTTTTACTGCTCGCAGCTTTGATAGCCCAGAGTAACGCATCTGTATCAGATTGCTTTACACCGCGCCCTTCAGCGAACATCACCGCCATACGTAATTCGGCAGTTTTCAATCCATTAGCAGCAGCCTTTTTATACCATCTTAACGCAGCTTTCAAATCAACAGCCGCTACACCGCGCCCATACTCCAACATATTGGCGAGTTGATATTGCGCTTTAGCATGTTTTTGGGCGGCAGCAAGCTTGAGCTGAACCACCGCCTTCTCATCATCATGCCTCACACCTTTGCCATCGCGATATAACATGGCAAACAGGAATTGCGCCTCCCTATCACCCATCTTGGCTGCTAATCGAAACCATTTCGCTGCATTATCATAATCATTTTGTTGGTAAGCAGCTTTGCCAAGCTTCAAACCATCGGCATTGATATCGCCATAATCAGGGGCAGAAAACAGCAGATATAGCGCTCCCCCAACAGCCAGAAGCACCGCCAACAATAGAGGTATGCGCAATTTAGCCATGCTTACAGCTCCCCGCGTTTATCAGGCTCATTCACAGATCCAGCTCTGACCATATCGCATCCACACGATCTTTCACGGACTGATCCATTGCAATCGTACGACCCCATTCACGTGACGTTTCACCTTGCCATTTATTGGTTGCATCAATGCCCACCTTTGAACCGAGTCCCGCCACCGGCGATGCAAAATCGAGATAATCAATCGGGGTATTTTCAGCCATGGTGAAATCACGCACAGGATCACAACGGGTCGTAATCGCCCAAATCACCTCTTTCCAGTCACGGCAATCAATATCGGCATCCACCACGATAATAAACTTGGTATACATAAACTGACGCAGATAGGACCAGATACCAAACATCACCCGCTTGGCATGACCAGCATAGCCCTTATTGATCGACACTACCGCCATACGATAAGAACACCCTTCCATCGGCAGATAAAAATCAACAATTTCCGGAAACTGCTTTTTCAAAATAGGTACAAACACTTCATTAAATGCCAAACCCAATACGGCAGGCTCATCAGGCGGTTTACCGGTATGGGTCGAATGGTAGATGGCATCATTGCGCATACTCATCGTTTCAACCGTGAATACTGGAAACATTTCAGTTTCATTGTAATAACCGGTGTGATCGCCGTATGGCCCTTCCTCAGCATATTCATCGAGTGAGACATAACCTTCGAGCACAATTTCCGCCGATGCAGGCACCTGCAATGGCACACTCAAACAGTCAGCCAATATTGTTTTCTTACCCCGCAACAGACCGGCAAACTGATATTCAGAGAGGCTGTCGGGAATAGGTGTAACTGCAGCTAAAATCGTGGCCGGATCAGCCCCAATCACCACAGCACAGGGGAACTGCGTCGCCCCGGCCAGCCTGGCTTCGCGATGATCCTGAGCGCCACCACGATGTTTGAGCCAGCGCATAATCAGCTTGTTTTTACCAATCTGTTGCTGACGATAAATGCCCATATTCTGCCGTTCTTTGTTCGGCCCACGGGTCACAACCAGCCCCCAACTCAACAGGGGCGCCACATCTTCAGGCCAGCAGGTTTGAATGGGGAGCTTATTCAGATCCACATCGTCACCATGCAAAACTATATCCTGCCAGGCCGCTTTTTTGACACGCTTGGGCTGCATATGCATCACTTTTTTCAGAATGGGGAATTTATCCCAGGCATCTTTGATACCTTTTGGTGGTTCAGGCTCTTTCAGGTAGGCCAGCAGTTCACCGATATCACGCAATTCATCCGCCGACTCCCGTCCCATACCCAGGGCAATGCGCTCAGCTGTGCCAAACAGATTGGCTAACACAGGCATCGTGGCCTTTTGTCCCTCGACATCGATGACATTTTCAAACAACAGGGCCGGGCCTCCCTGACGCAGCACCCGGTCGGAAATCTCGGTAATTTCCAGTTTACTACTGATTTCTGCCGTGATGCGCTTTAATAATCCCCGTGTTTCCAGATCATCAACAAAAGCACGTAAATCGGAATAACTCACGTAGATTTTTCTTCCATATCAGTCGTTTCAATATCAAACACCGTATCAAGTTTAGCCAGTGCAAACACATCACGCACATTTTCACTCAAACCTGAAAGAATAAATCGGCCACCCGTCAGGCGGGCCCACTGTAATCCTTCCACCAACGTGGCAATGCCTGATGAGTCCATAAAATCGACACCACCGAGTTCAACACGGATCTCTTTCATGCTGGTGGTAAATAACGGCTTTAGCTGCTCCCGCATGCGTGGAGATGTGTGAATGGTCACATCACCATGCACCTGCAATGATACCTGAGTATCATTTTGATCCAATCGTGTGAATTTAAGATTTGCATCCATCATCATATCTCTCATTGATCCTTATTTATTAAGATTGAATATCAAACGCCAGTGATTGCCGTCGCTGAGCACCTCATGTTCACAGCGATCAGATACTGAGCAAATAAGCTTTAGCCCCAAACCACCCGGACACAAGTTCCCAACATCAGATTCGTGTACAGCTGTCTCTTCAATGCTCCCTAACCAACCTACCGAAGCATAATCGCGAAGATCAAAAACAAGCTCCTGCTGACCTTGCTCGCCTGTTTCGATACAGGTTTCAAGCTCAACCCGACCTGCTTTACCACCATAGGCATGTGTAGAAATATTGGCGAACAGTTCATCCACCGCAATGGAAACACGATTGCTTTGCCTGCAATCCATACCGGCTCTTGCTGTCATCACTTCAACCATCGAGCGCAACACGTAAATACAATCACTATTGCAGTTCAATTGCAGGCGCAGCTTACCCACATGACTACTTTCGCACTCGGAAAACGATACATCCTGTATACACCTACTGGCTGTCATTTCACCTCTCAGATATGTGCATATTGGGCAGATATTCTCTCAAAGCCAAGCTTGGCTTCGATTCACCGTAAACGCAATAAGCCCCTATGCATTATTCATGACAGAGCACATCTTAAGCCAGATGTCATCGTGGGGCTACTATTCGCTTGACACTATTCGCCTCACACTCTTGAGTAACAAAATGCCGAATTGAGCTTTCAGGATGGTAATTTTATGTATGCCCTGTCGCAGGATTGGCGAAATGCAGGAAGATATGATGGAGTTCAATGCCTATTCAGACACGGAGGCAGAAAATGAAACGATTTTTTATCTTATTTGCATTTGGTACCGGCATGTTATTTCAATCAGTACAGATAGCCTTAGCAGATCAGGTTCAGGTTACCATGACCACATCACTGGGTGTGATAGAGCTGGAGCTTGATGGAGATAAAGCACCAAAGTCTGTTGCTAACTTTCTGCACTATGCAAAAAAGGGCAGTTATAACGGTACCATCTTTCACCGCGTCATCCCCAACTTCATGATTCAGGGTGGTGGTTTCAACACGGATATGCAAAAGCAAGCTACAACGGTCTCTATCATCAACGAAGCGGATAATGGCCTACCCAATAAAATCGGTTCTATCGCCATGGCGCGCACATCCGCCCCACACTCAGCCAGTAATCAGTTCTTCATCAACACCAATAACAATCACTTTCTCAACCATAGTGGCAAAACGTCGCGTGGCTGGGGCTATGCCGTATTCGGAAAAGTCACCCGTGGCATGGATGTAGTGCGCAAGATCGAAGCAGTGGCAACAGGCAACAGAGGTGGCATGCAAAATGTTCCGCTCAAGCCTGTCATCATTAAACACGTCAATGTCATCGAATGGCAAGATGCAGAAGCCCCTTAAATTAAAATAGCGACAACGCCACAGTAATGGGATAATGATCTGAATAACCATCCGGGTCGTATTTATTCCTTTTCGAAGGTCGGCTGAACTTTCGCGCTCTGCCGCTTGAGGCTTTCATCATCGCCGGTTTGAATATCGCCACACTTGCGCTATCTACCCGCACATCGCTTGCGCCGCGCAACATACCGTAGCTGACCAGAAACTGATCAAGCATATGCCAATCGCTGGAATAGAGATAAGTGCCCGGATCATGTCCCTCCATTAGCGGCCACATCAGATTGAGCATATGCCCGGTTCTGGAGTAGCGCACCCGCCCCGGATCACGTGTTCCCAGAAGATACTCCTGCATAGACCGGTTAAACGGCTCATCATTAAAATCGCCCATGGAGATGATCGGCAGATGCTTATCGCCGCCCTGCTTCTCATCCAGCATTTTTGAAATAATGTATGCATGTGTTTCACCCGCCAGCATACGAAATGGTTCAGAAGCATACTGACCACCACTTCTGGCTGGCCAGTGATTGGCCACGGCCACAAACTCAGCCCCAGTGGCAATCACTTTTAACCGCGCCCAAAAGATATCACGCGTAGCAGTGCGCTTGATCACCACCTGATAATCCGCTCTTACAACGTCCAACACATTTTTATCGACAATAAAGGATGTATCAATGCCTCTGGCATTTTCGGAGTCATGATAGATGAGGTTATAATCCCTACCGGGAATATTGATGGCATCGGCCAATCGTTTCAGCACCGTTTCATTTTCCACTTCGCAGACACCCAATAGCGCAGGCCCCTGCCCATCGAACATCAGTTCAATCACATTTGCCAGCTGGGCGATTTTTCTATCCCGAACCGCCTCACTCCAGCCTTTCAGTTCACCCCTTAATTTGGATTTTAGTTGTGGATCTCTGGATGCATCTTCCGCATCAAACAGGTTCTCCAGATTCCACCACGCAATATTGATGTTTCCCATGATCTCCCCCCTACCTTTATGAGTATAGACTACTATTTCAGAAGGTTTCTTATTCACGCGTAGCTTGCCAACGCAAACAATTCATAAATTCACTTCTGCAGTTTGCCTTGACAGCGTGGATAGATGCGGCAGCCCCAAAACATACCCCCTGTTTTTGGTGCTTTTTTGGTGATCATTTTCAGGCCACTGCCCGGGCAGGTGGGGGTGGTGTAATCGCCCTCGGTAGCCAGGCTGAGTATATCGCGCCAGCAAATTGAGGTAGCTGAACACAACTTCACACAGCTCTTCAAAACGCTTCCATTCAACCGACTGCAACAACTCGATGTTCCACGTCCTTGGTTCAGCCTCTATTTCTTTAGCCCCCCACTCCGGCTCTAGCACGATTGCAATAACAGTGAGAGCAATACAGGCATCCGATCAATACCTGAGCTGACAAGGACTATTCATAACAACAAGCGTTATAAAGCCGAGCACTAATCCATCCATCACACACAATCCAAACGGGATAATTCGCTCCTGCTCCCTCATGCTTCCATTGCAATATCTCACATTATAGACCACTTTAGCAGTAAAAGTTTATTTTTCTGTTCATCTACTCCTGATTAGATTCCCGTCGGGATTTATGCCTCTCTAGCGAGCGCGTCAGCGAGCTATGGGCTTTTTTTCGTACCGCCATTGTTTTTCGTATCAGAGAAACTGCAGAAAAGAGTGCAAAAGCCACCGTCAGATAGAGCGAGAGCCCCTCTGTGGTATGTACAATATCATGATAGACCGGTAATCCCTCAGGGCTCCGGGAAGGCGGATAAATCTGCTTGGCTATATTGGGCGCAAAAAAAGACGCATCGGCCAATACAGCACCCACCCACCATGGCAGGGCAAAAAGCAAATCCATCAGCGCTTTAGTTTTATCCTGAGCCATGACGAGATAGTTCTCGGACATAATCGTGGCAGATCATAATCATGAAACATATCATTTTATCAATATAGACCTACAGGGACACAAATAAAATCCACTGTTTTTTTAAGGGAACAACAAGCCCCGAATCACAAACCTGCAGGAAAGCAAATTTGGGCGTGCTAAAGAGCACGCCCAAAGGGTGAGGGCCACGGATGGCCCGAATCACGGTTTAGGAATCTCCCGATAGGTCAGTAT